>JAEXAZ010000176.1 GCA_023394255.1 Bacillota bacterium
ATAACCATTAAAAGAATCAGGGTTGGAATGCATTGCACGGCGTCAACAAAGCGCTGAATAATCAAATCCAGCTTCCCACCAAAATATCCACATGCAACGCCGATAATAATAGCTATCAAAATACCAATTAATGCGGATGCAATGCCAACACTGACTGAGGTTCTCGCACCATATATGATACGGCTGAGAAGATCTCTGCCCAAATTATCCGTTCCCAGCAGATGTCCCACGGAAAGGGGCTTTAAAAGCATCGCAGAGCTGTCTGTCTCGTTGATACCATATGGAGCCAACTGACCAGCAAATACAGCAACCAATAAAAAGCAAACTGTCAGAACCAATCCGAATGCTCCCAGCGGTTTTTCTTTGAATAAGCGCTTTAGAAACAGGGATATCTTAGGAAAGAATCTATTTTCTTTCTCATTTTTGTTCATACAGAGGCTCCTTTTTCATATCTCACTCTTGGATCAAGCAACGCATACGAAAGATCCACAATCAGACTGACGGCCATAACAAATATTGCGGTAAAAAACAGTACACCGGAAACCACCGGATAGTCTCTGTTTGTAATCGCGTCAGTGATCAGCCTTCCCATCCCAGGTATGCTGAATATCTTTTCAATAATTACAGCGCCTCCAAAAATTGAAGCTACCTGAATACCTGTCATTGTAATAACAGGAATGAGTGCATTCTTTAATGCGTGTCTCATAATAACGAGCCACCCATTCAGACCTTTTGCCCAAGCGGTACGAATATAATCTCTACCGAGAACATCGATCATTCTGTTGCGCATCAACCGCGTCGTTGTTCCGGACATGGACAAACCCAATATGAAGCTGGGAAGCAGCACAATTTTCAAATTTTCAATTGGACTTTCAAAAAACGGAATCCATCTTAACGACGCCATATGTCCCCACCAGAGCGCCGGGAAAATAATCAGCATTGTAGCCAGCCAAAAATCCGGGATCGCGATACTAAGAACAGAAAAACTCCTGGCTATTAAATCTCCCGGTGTTTCACGTCGTAAAGCAGAATAAACACCTAACGGAATTGCAATCAAATGTGCAATTAAAAGCGCTATAATTCCCAATTCGAGCGTAACCGGTAATCTGTCCTTAATTTCGTCCATGACTGTTGTTGACGTCCAAAGCGACTCTCCGAAATTCCCCTGTAAAATCCCGTTCAGCTCTCCGTCCTCATCCGGGACAACACCAAGCCAGCGCCCATATTGCTTGTAGACAGGCTGGTCAAGCCCCAGTTTTTGTTCTATCTCTTCCCGGTCAATCTGTCTATAAGATCCCAACTGGGCTGTCATCATATCAACAACATTTCCAGGGACTGCACGAATCAGTCCAAATATAATGACACTGATAAGGAAAATAGTTGGAATTATAAGCAGAATTCTTTTTACAACATAAGACTTCATACACATTCCCATCTTTCGAATTGGTATAGTGCGGGTCAGCAGGATTGCCGGCCCGCACGTTCATTTGAGTATCATTAACCCCAAGAACTAATGTCGTCTACTGTAAATTCTGCTGACGGATAGCCTCTGTATTCAAGAACATTGGCAACCTTTTTTCTGCACATTTTTTCGTATGTTTCCTGAACATTGGGGTCCAGATGGCCCGGCTCCACCGTGCAATTTGCATTCTTCTCCGCTATCTTCATGACAGAGCAGTGATCCAGCATCCCGCCGCCTTCTGCAGCCTCAGCATTGAACTGCTGAGCAACGACAGCGGTAATCGGTATGGAAACGTCATAATCCAGTGCGCCCTGAAGAGCAAAGCGAAGGTCTCTTCTATGCTCATCCAGATAGAAACCATTGAACTCGTGCTGAATTGCACGCATGGAGTGGTTCTCGATGAGGCCTTCATCGCACCAGCGAAGCAGCATAGCTTCACGAACCTGTGCAACATCGCATCCAGCCTTATATGCATAGACAAACATTTCGGTCAGGCTTGCAATCTCGATAGCATTCAGCATCTGTGTTGCGACCTTGGTTGCCTGACCTGTGCCGGTCGGCCCAATGTGGATAATAATCCTTGCAACGATGTCAAGCAGCGGCTTTACTCTCTTGAATGCCTCGTCGCTACCGCCAACGAGCATGTTCAGCGTGCTGCGCTCATGTCTGGAACGATATGCACCGCCATTAACAGGAGCGTCAACCAGTTCAACGCCAAGTTCCTGCAGCTTTGCGCCAAATTTCTTTTCAGCTTCCGGAAGAATCGAACTCATGTCGATAACAACAGAGTTTGCCTTAATTCCTTCAACAACGCCATCCTTGCCGAAGAGAATATTCTCAACGTCAGGCGTGTCATACTGCATAATAAAGACGACAGACGACTTTTCAGCAACTTCCTTCGGGCTGCCGCAAGCAATGCCGCCCTTGGCAACAAGCTTATCTACCTGCCCTTTGTTGGTGTCAAAGAGATTGACCTTATAGCCGGCCTTAATCAGATGCGCAGCACAACCAAAGCCGCAATTCATGCCTTCTTCGGCATCTTCCAGTCCAATATATCCTACAGTTTCAAGCATTATTTTTCCCTCCAAATTGTAATCAGTCTTCAACGTCCAAGTGATAGTCTCTGTTTTCCGGATGATATCTAAAATCGACTATATACGGATCCATCTCGACATTCTTAACCTTAACCTGATCCTTAACAGCCTCTGCAGCCATCAAACCGGCAACCTCACCAGTGGACATTGCCTGGCCGAAGCCCTTAAGCTGCGCATAAATTCTCCAGTCGATGGACATATTGTCACCGGCAAGTACCAAATTGTCGACACCGGATGCAAGGAATACACCCTTCGGGAACTCAAGGCTTACAAGTTTCTTCGTGGGAGCATCCTTTTCCGAATGGACAACAATATTCCCCTTGGACGGATGCGGTGTCATACGCATGACGCAGTCGTCAAATTTTCTGCCGTTGATAAGATCTTCCCACTGGTAGATATACTCACCGAGCGGATGACGGCCCTCTCTAAGGCCACACATCGGAGAAATACCAGCCAGATTTGCATTTTCAAAGCCAGGAACGTATTTCTTCAGGAATTTAATCTCGTCTCTGATTTCTTTACGGCTCTGAATCTCAACGTTGGTCGCGTCTTCAACACTTTCGCAAGGGTTGAGTTTCATTTCATAAGGCGGGATGGACCAGAGCATAAGATCGCCCGGATACAGCCAGGGCATCATTTCCAGAGAGGGATGGCCAGTGTGCCAGCCGTTATAATATGTGCCAAGAGCCTTCATCTGCTCAGGCGTCTGCTTCTTATGATAATGCGGGCATTCATTCCAGACGCGTGCCTTTTCCATGGCAACCTGCAGCTGCGGATCCCTGCGCTCATAATCAAAAACTTTGGCAATATCAACATTGCTCATTTTGTACATCAGACCCGGTGCCATGAAGCCCCATCCATCCTCTGCCCCCTGGCTTCTATAAGGAGAGCCAGAGCGTGCAACGACATCGCCGCGGCCGGAGCAGTCGATAAATACCTTGCCCTTAATTGCCTGTCTGCCGCCCGGGTTTTCCACAACTACGTACTGAATCGAGCCATTCTCAACGATGCAGTCAACGAAAGAGTTTCTGAAAGACAGATTCACGCCGGCTTCCTCGCAGACATCGTTCATAACACAAGCCATCATGTCAGGATCAAAGTTTACGAAGTACCAATGCAATGCTTCCGGCCCTCTGTACTTGGTCGGCTCATTCAGGGACTGCTTGCCATTATGGCAAATATGTGACAGAAGCTGATCCGGCCAATCCGCCATTGACTCGCAGGACCAGCCGCCAGCCTCAAGGCGCTCCATTAATTCCATTGCCAGAGGACCAAATTTTCTGACACATGCAACATACCCGTTGGTCATCGTGCCGCCAAGGCTGCCGAATCTTTCAATCAGGTAGGTTTTCGCGCCGGCACGTGCTGCACGCACTGCGGCGCCAACGCCTGCGGGGCCGCCGCCGATAACAACAACATCAGCCTCAATAACTACAGGCAATTCTTTCGCGGGTTCCTTTACAGTTTTCATTTTTGACTCCTTTAAAAACAGTTTGCTTCTAAAATCTCGCAGATAGCAACATTCTTCACATATGGTTCCTGTTTGGGCTTTCAATTACCGGTTGGATTGGGCAGATGACTGCCCAATCCCGGTTTTGAACATTATTTGACAAAATTCATACAATCAGTAATTAATATCCCATCTCAGCTTTCATATTCTGATCAATCCAGAGGGTAGTAAGCAGCGGGTTGTAGCTTGTGCAGCCAGTCTCTGTCTCACCATAGTAGTTCTTAACCCACGGCCACCAGCAGGTAACGGTGGATTCCTGATAAAGCATAAACGAATCAACCTGATTAATCAGATACAGAGCCCATTCCTTCATCATAGCATTACGCTTGTCACCGTCGTTTTCAGCCATAATTGTTTCAACTGCTTCGTTATAAGCTTCATCCGTGTGAATGCTCAGATAGGGCTGTGCACGCAGATAATCAAGGCTTCTGGGGCCATTATCGCCGGAAGCCGGGTACTTCAGGAATGCACCCTGCCAATCGGAGCCGTCACCGGTGTCGATGCCGGACAAAACAGCCTGATCACAAACGTGGAGATTCACAACGAGGCCAAGCTGCTCCCACTGGTCTGCAAGCATTTCCGCAGTCGTTACGCAGTCCTGAACAGTGCCCAGGTAGTACAGGTCAATCGCTGCGCCTGCATAGCCAAGTTCCTCAATCTTTGCCTTTGCCGCTTCCGGATCATATCCGTAAAGTGCGGCAATTTCTTTCGGCATTTCGTCGATTGGGGTAAAGACATCGGGGCCGGATGCTTTGGTGTACGGGAAACCGCCAATGGAAGCGCCGGGAATAACATCGGCAATTGCCTGTTCATTCGTACCAACCATCAGTGCACGTCTGAATTCAACATCAGAGCATGGACCAGTCAGACTGTTAAACTGCACATTCATACCCGTGCCAGACGGGGATTCCTTAACATTCAGTTCCGGAGCCGCCGATTCGAGCAGTTCCTTGTATATGTAAGGGGCGTTCATTGCGATATCGACCTTGCCGGAAACAATCGCCGCAATACGCGTAGCCACATCGGGCATAATCGGGTAAACCAATTTGTCGATAAACGGCGTCTCATAGTCGGTTCCGTCGATTGTCTGAACCGCGTTCCACCATTCGCCATTCTTTTCATATACAACTTGAGAGCCAGTGACATAGTCCTCGATCTTAAAAGGACCGGTACCCACAAGGTTCTGCCAGTTCTCGGGATCTGCGTCAACCATCTCTTTGGGATATACATTGCAGTACAGTACATAGCCGATGATCCACATCCATGCTGAATACGGCTTTGTGAACTGAACTTCAACAGTATACTTATCAGTTGCAGTTGCAGGATTTTCATCGGTAAACGGAGACATCTTGCTCTTCTTAGCGGAAGAACGATAGTTGTTCAGGAAGAACGCGATATCGTCAGCCGTAAGCTCTCTGCTCTCCATGCCGATCTTTTCGTTGCTCTGCCAGGTAACACCTTCCTTGACGTGCAGCGTAAGGACGAGAGTGTCATCATTGAACTCCCAGCTATCGCAGATGTAACCAGTAATCAGATCATCTGTGTAATAGCCCTGATACTCAGTAAAGTCCCCTTCGCCAGTACCTCTGGGACCTTTTTTCAGTACATCACCAACAAACATAAACTCCTGAACCGGAGAAACCCAGAATGCCGCATTGATACTGGGCGAAGAATGGATAAACCATCCGGGAGGGTCGCTGTGAGAAGTAAGTTCGGAAATAAGAGTCAGGGTGCCGCCGTACTGCGGAGTTCCATCTGTTGCAGTTTCTGCATTTTTGTCTTCTGAGCTCTCAGCTGCAGCTTCCGACGGGGTAGCTGTTTGCGTGTTGCATCCTGCAACCACTGTCAGTAAGAGACTGATGACAAGCAAAACGCTAATCAATTTCTTGTTGCTCATTTTTTCCTCCTTATTGTTTGAGATAGTTTGTTGCCAAATTCTGCTCAATTTATTACAGAACCAGAATCATTTTACCCGGGGCGCCTGCGAAGATCTGCTTAAACGCTTCTTCGTAATCCGCCAAAGGATAAATGCCTCCGATCACTGCAGTCAAATTAAAACGCGGGTCCTTTAAAATCATTTCGCACTGTTCCCAAGTCTTATACATTTCTCTGCCTGTAACGCCAATCACAGTTGCTTCTTTATAAATCACCTCATCGCAGAGGGAAAGTTCCGTCGTACCGTTGGGAAGGCCAACTATCACAAATGTACCGCCTTTTCTGAGCATACTGAAACCGCCGTGAATTGCCTTTTCATTGCCGGTATAGTCCAGAACGACATCCACACCATGACCCGTCCGTTCAAGGACTTTTGCAGCGGCGTCTTCCTTGATGGAATTAATAGTATAGTCGGCACCCATTTTCTGCACGACTTCCAGCTTGTTGTCACAGACATCGATCGCGGTAATGGTCTTTGCGCCCAGAACCCGTGCCGCGCCTACTGCCATAAGGCCAATGGGGCCGCAACCGTAGATTGCAATATCCTTTCCCTCGACATCCCCTTTGTCAACGCCGTGCACACCCACGCCCATCGGTTCAAGCATTGCGCCTGCTTCATATGTGACTTCATCGCCAATAATGTAGGCACAGTCTACAGGGAAACTGATATAATCGCAAAATGCGCCCGGAACTTGAACACCGATGATTTTCATGTTCTCGCAGATATGTCTATTATTTGTTTTGCACTGATAGCAATGGTTGCAGGGAATATGTGTCTCGCCGGCGACTCTGTCACCAATTTTCACCTCTGTCACCTGATCGCCCACTGCAACAACGTCGCCAGAAAACTCATGGCCAAATACCATCGGGATCGGTACTCTGTCCTGAGCAAACTTTCCCCATTTATAAATGTGCTGATCAGTGCCGCAGATCGCAGCCGCCTTTACACGAACAAGAATATCTCTGCTTCCAATTTCCGGAACAGTAAGATCTGTCCGGTATTCCGCGCCTTCCTCAGGCTTGGATTTCAGAATACCTCGCATTGTTTTTTGAATTTGACCACCCATCGCTGAACTCCTTTCGGGTTGTTGTTTGCACTTATGTTATAGTTTTATTATAGATTTGTGATTTTTTTTATGCAACAATTTGATTCTCTGTAAACATTTCATTTTGAAACATATTTTATAATAAAACCCACTTATTTTTATTAACGTTTCATTATGAAACGTTTTTTTGCCAAGATATTGTGTCATATCCAAATCGTTTGTTTTATACTATTCATACTTATGATTCATGAAATTCATCAATTGAAACACTATAAGGAAACATGCGCAGGTGATTATATGTATAAATTGGCGATCATTGCTGATGATTTAACTGGTGCCCTTGACCCCGGAATTAAATTTGTTCAGGCAGGAGCCAAAACGCAACTATTTTTAAATTTCTCTTTCACTGCCCCTGACATTTATGAAGACACAAATGTAATTGCTGTTGGTAAAAGCGCGGGACGGTTTACTGTCCGGGACACGGTCTATAGTTTTGCTTTTTGTGCAAGGTGAATCAATGAAAGAATACAATATTTTGGCAATCCTTCCATACGATGGTTTGAAGGAGACACTGCTAGCAGCAGCAAGGGACTTCACAGATCTTTCCCTCAATATTTTTATAGGGGATCTTGATCAGGGCTTGGAAATCGCAAAGCAGGAACTTCGGGCGGATTCCTATGATGCTATAATTTCCAGAGGCAAAACGGCATCACTCCTGCAAGAGAGCATTCCGGAAGTCCCTGTCCTTGCCATTCCAATTCTCTTTGAAGACGTCTTCCGCACGATCATGCTTGCCAGAAACTACAGTGAGAAGTTTGCGATTGTCAGCTTCCCCTCTGTTGCAAAAAAAGTAGCAGAGCTAAACGATCTGCTGCAATACCAGTTAAATATCTGTACCATACATTCCAAGAATGAGGTGCGTACTCTGCTGCCGTTGCTCCAGCAGGATGGTTACTCCATGGTTGTGGGCGATGTCGCGACCGTGGAGGCAGCAAAAGCTATCGGCATCAATTCCCTTCTCCTTATATCAGGGATTGAGAGCGTGACAGAAGCTCTCAACCAGGCACGTCTGATTTGTCAAATTAAGGCTGAAGCCCGGCAGAAAACGAGTTATCAGGCGTTGTTTTCCAACCAGATGAACTGCATCTTTGCGATCATTCATCCAAATGGGGATATCGTCGAATCAAATTTTGAGCATTCCCAGCATAGGGCAGCGTTTGAGCATTTTATCAGAAATAATTTCTCCCGATTCTTTCAGACTCCTACCACGCAGATGGAGCGTCAGATTGGCCAGTCCGTCTATTACATTATTTCAAATATTGACATGGTCGACCATGAACAGTCAGCTGTAATCTTTGGCATTGAGTTATATGCAGAGGAAAGCGATGACACAAAAAATGGCATTTTTCTCGAAAATGAGGCTGCAAATACCAGCTATATTTACAAGGGGCCTTTCAGTACGCTGAACTCAGTTGGTCACTCCAGAGATGCTATCCTTGCAGCATGTAAGTCACAGCGCCCCATTTTGATCGCCGGTGAATACGGCACAGGCAAGGATGCTGCTGCTCGCAGTATTCATCTTATTGGTTCTAACAAAGATACACCGTATTTTATTGTAGACTGTGAACTTTTAAACAAGAAAGAATGGATTTCTTTCTTTGAAAAGCCATCTTCTCCTTTTATGCATATTGGATGCACCATCTATATTTGTAACATCCAGCTTCTGCCCGTTGAATATGAGGCAAAGCTTCGGGAATTAATTGAGCATTCCAACCTTTGCCGCCGAAACCGGATGATTTTTTCCGCAACCATGGAGGAAGACGTTCTTCAGTGTAGTTTTGCCCGCTTTCTGATTGAAAGTACGAACTGCTTCTTCATCAGAACATACCCTCTGCGCGAAAGGAACAATGACATCGATAATCTTCTGGTTCTCTATCTGAATGATCTCAATGTAGAGCTGGGCCGCCAAATTACCGGGTTTGATCCAAAAGCAAAAGAACTGCTTCTCAATTATAAGTGGCCAAGAAATGTCCCTCAAATGAAAAAAGTTTTGCATGAACTTGTCGTTGTGACACAAAAAGGCAATATTACAGAAAAAGCCGTTCGTCAATGTCTTAAAAATGAGCTATTTGAAACGGAGTCAGGCACGGATACAGGGTTGGATTGCGGTATCATCGACATTGAGCAGCCACTCAATAACATCATATTTGATATTATCAATATTCTTATTACAAAACGAGGCATGACGCGTCAGCAGGTTGCCGATAAGCTTCAGATCAGTCGATCGACAATCTGGAGAATTATGCAGTCCCAGCCGGATTGTGACATACAGACGAAACTGCATCGAGCGGATCCGGAAAAGGAGACTTAAAATTTTCTGTGACCGACATCCGGATGTTAGAACCCGTACTCAATACACACCGGCGGCAACAGCCGGTGGTTACTTTGTGCCACACACAAAAAGGCAGGGCCTGCAGACTGAGAAATCTGCAAGCCCTGCCTTTTTGCGCGTGGTTTCGTCTATTAACCAAGCTGCACCGGTGTACAATCAAAACCATGTTCGCGCAGAATATATGTTTCCGCGAGGGGATGAGCCGCCACGGTCCCCCGTCAGCATTGATATGCTAATACTCCAAAAGCGCAATCTAAAATAGAAAATTGGTACTGACATTTTCGATAAATATTTACTAAAAACTTTGGGCAATTGGCAACTGGATTTGTATATGGAAAAGTGATAGAGTTAAACCAATCTGATATATCATATTTTATATTTCAAATATCAGATTAAAATTCAACGCAAAAAGTCACAGGAGGAGCGTATGGCAATTCACAGTCAGGGAATGTATGATGTAGTAGTATGCGGAGGCGGCGTCGCCGGTACCATGGCGGCGATCTCCGCAGCCAGAAACGGCGCCAGAACAATTCTGGTGGAAAAAGGCCCTTTTTTGGGCGGGGTACTTTCCATGGGATATTTTCCCCATTCTTTTTACGCAAACAGTGGTAAAAAAGCAATTGGCGGTCTGGCAGAGGAGCTGATAGAGCGGCTCAAAAAAGTGAACGGTACTTTGGGGCATCTTCGCTATCAGGGCGGGCATTTATATACGGTAACCCCGGTGGACAGCGAGATGGTGAAGTGCACGCTCATGCGTATGGCCGAAGAAGCCGGCGTGGAAATGCTCTTTGAAACCATTATAAACAACGTTGTCACAGCAGGCGCAACCATCACCGCAGTCGTTTTGCAAAGCAAGCAGGGGACGCAAACCCTTCAGGCAAAAACAGTTATAGACGCGACCGGAGACGGGGATGTCGCCTACATGGCGGGAGCCGCTTACGAGAAAGGGCGCGAGGACGGAAAGGTTCAGCCGGTCAGCCTGTCCATGCGTGTTTCGAACGTTGACACATTGCGTATGATGAAAGAAATCCCGACCGATCAGGCAGTGCTTATGGCCAAGCGCCCCGGTTCGGAGACGGAGAAACCGGTTTATTTTGTAGGGCGTTTGGGAAAATGGGACGATACCCCCGAAGCAAAAGAGCTGTTTACGGACAAAAACCGCCAAATGTTTTGTCTGTGCATGCTGGAAGACGATATTTTTCTGAATATTTCCCGTGTGGTAGGCGTAGACGCAACAAACTTGCGGGAAAACAGCGGCGCACTGGTGCAGGCGAGGCTTCAAGTGGAAGAAATGTATCATTTTGTCCGGAAATACCTTCCGGGATTTGAAAATTGCCATCTGATTGCCGGCTCGTTCTTGGGTGTACGCGAGACCAGGCGCATCTGCGGAGAATATCAGCTTACGGAAGAGGACATCGCGGCAGGAAGAATGTTTGACGATAATATTTGCCTGGTCGGATATCCCATGGACATGCACGACCCGGATGGTGGAAACGTTGTGTTCACCGGCATCGGCGGAGACGGCACCTATGGAATTCCTTACAGGTGCATGCTGCCGAAAGGATATCAAAATTTGTTGGTTGCCGGCAGATGTATCTCTGTAACACACAAGGCGCTGGCCTCTGCCCGCACCATGTCGGCCTGTATGTGTATGGGGCAGGCGGCAGGCGTTGCCGCATCAATTGCCGGGGCCGAGAATAAGCCGGTAGGCAGCATATCTGTTCAAGGTTTGCAGGATAAATTAATTCAGCAAAAGGCGATCCTGCGCTGACGCGCAATTTTATAATTTTATTACTGGAGGAAAAATATGAAAAAGAGAACTTCCGCGCTTCTTTTGGCTGTCCTTCTTTTCTGCGCCTCCCTTATCAGCGCCTGCGGCAATACCCCTGCAGCAGTATCTTCCTCGGAGGGAAGCGCCGCTGCTCCCTCGCAGGAAGCATCCGCTGCGCCTCAGGCCTCCAATTTTCCAAGCGAGCTGAAATATCGCAGCGGCGCGACATCCGGCTGCTTCTATCCGGTATCGGCTTCCATGGCAGATTTCCTTCCCAAGGATATCACGGGAATCAATAATGTTACCGTAATTCCCGGGCAGGGTCAATCCAACGTACAGGCCGTTCAGGATGGAGCTTGTGACATTGCCTTCGCAAAGCTTCCGGGCACAATTTTAGGCGTGCAGGGCGACGCTCCTTTTACAGCCCCTTGCGACAAGGTAAGGAATCTGATGTATTTTTACACAGAGGCTTTCCACGTAGTGGTACGGGCGGATTCCGGAATCAATTCCGTGGCGGATCTCAAAGGGAAGTCGCTGTCCACCCAGACAGTCGGCAATCAGGCTGAGCAGATGACCAAAGAGGTTCTCGAGGCATATGGCATGACCTATGATGACTTGAAAAAAGTGTCCTATGTCAACAGCTACGATGATTCTGTCCAGCAGATGAAAGACGGCGTTGTCGATGCGTTCACTTTCGCAAACGCGCCCCCTGTTGCGTTACTCCTTGACCTTGCCTCCGCGCGCGACATTAAAATTCTTTCAATTGGTGACGCCGAGCTGGGAAAGGTTTTGACAATGAACAAAGGATATGTCCGCCAGGTGATTCCCGCCGGTACATATAAGGATCAGAGCCAGGAAATTGTAACGTTCGGAGGGGCAGTTCATGTGATAGCCAACGCAGATATGGACGAGGAGCTGGCTTATCAGATCTGCAAATCAACTCTTGACCATCTGGATACAATTCGCGAAGCGCATGTGGTATTCAAAAGTCTGACGCCGGAAGAAGTCGGCCAGCAGCTGTCTATTCCCTTCCATCCGGGTGCGGAACGCTATTTCAAGGAAATCGGCATATTAAAATAGTGGGTTGGGAAGGGGGATCTGGCGAATATGTCCATGGTAAAGATCAAAAAACACCTCGTATTTGCAATTGCGCTGATGTTCAGCCTGTTTCACATCTATATTTCCATCACCGGCGCTTTGGACCCTTATCGTCAGCGGGAAGCACATCTTTTGTTCGCAATGACGCTGATTCTGCTGCTGAAACCGGCGGGAAAAAAGCGGGAGAAAGAAAGTCTGGCAGGCAAGCTGTGGACAGCCGGTATGGCTGTCTGCACCCTGCTTCCGCTGGGGTATATGATTTCTAATTATTCCGCTTTGCTGCGCAGAATGCCGTATGTGCAGCCGTTGAAGTCATTTCAATACATTCTGGCGGCTATGCTGGTGATCGCACTGCTCGACTGCACCAGAAGATGCCTTGGAATTGCGTTGCCTGTTGTCGCGGTGCTGATGCTTGCGTATGGCATGCTGGGTCAGCATCTGCCCGGGCTTGTACGTCATCAGGGGTTCAGCCTGCTGGAGCTGACTGATTTGCTGGCATACACAGCTGACGGAATTTTCGGAATCGCGCTGGGCACCTC
>JAEXAZ010000205.1 GCA_023394255.1 Bacillota bacterium
AGAAAAAGGAAAGCATAAAAGTGGAAAAGACGGTCAGCACCACCGATCCGGACGCCGGGATGCTGCGGCGGCCTGGGAAACCGGAGGGGATGCACTACCTGGATCACCAAAGCGTGGACGCCGCCCATGGAATCGTGGTAGATGTGGCGGTGACACCGGGAAACGTGAACGATTCGGAGCCATACCTCGGACGCATGGAATACATGCGGGAGCATCTGGGGCTGGAAATTGAGGAAGCCGGCGCGGACAGCGCCTACGGCACCAGCATGATTTACCGGGCGATGGAGGAGATGGGCATCCGGCTGCACACGCCCGGGAAAACGGGCGGGGCGACCTACAAAGTGGAATTCAGGCGCGAGGAGTTTCAGTACGACGCCGAAAAAGACTGCTTTCTTTGCCCGGCAGGAAAGGCGCTGACACTGCGGAGCCTTGAGCGGGAGCACTACAATATTTGCCGGATCTACCGAGCCGACAGGAAGGACTGCCGGGCCTGCCCGATGCTGAGCAGGTGTGTGAGCGACAGCCACCGGAGCCGGAGTATCCGGAAGAACATCTTTGAGGAAGCTGTAAACAGGCAGCGGGAAACGGACGGCACTTCCGCCCACAAACGCATTCTCGGCCTGCGGCAGATTTGGTGTAAGGGCAGCTTTGCGGCCCAGAAATGGATGCACAATCTAAAACGCCTGTTCAGGCGAGGAAGAGAGGCAGCGGAAGACCACTGCCTCCTTTCGGCGACCGCCTTGAACCTAAAACTCATGGTGAAGTGCCTGGGATGAGATCCAAGGCGCTGTTTTTTTGCCCTTCTCCTTAAAGTTTTTCGCTGTTTCGGATCAATTGACGGGGTTTGTCAACACCTCGAACTTGGCCCGAAGTCGCAGGGTTTGGGGCGGCTTGCCCCAACAAGCAGTTTTATGGTTTGACCGCAAGGGAAAATCCATAAAATACGCAAGTGTCTATACACTTGCCCTGCTTGCCGGATATGTTTTCACTCGTGATTGCTCTTCATATAGTGTTAGTCAGGTAATAATTAGTCGTTGGCACAAAGGCAAAACGGATGCCCAGCCGGATCAAGCATAGTCGTGAAATATTCGCCGCCGAACTGCGCCTCCGCTTTAATGGCGCCGAGAGATTCGGCCTTTTGTACGAAGGTGGGCACATCTTCTACAAGAAAGTCTAAGTGCATTTGCTTTTGCTGCTTACTGGCTTGCTCCGGCCAAACAGGAGAAACGTAATCATCTTCCTGAACAAATGTGATCATTAGTTTTTCGTTCTGCAAACCTGGCTTCCCATAAACATTGATTTTTTTCCAGCCAAGCAAAGATGCATAAAATTCACTCAGCTTTTTCAAGTCTCCGCAATCTATGGAGATGTTTACGAGACAGATATCCTCATTCGTAAAAGCGGCCTCCTTATCAAATATCCTATTATATTATCTTGCATAGGAATCAGATGTTCCATGAATACATCTGTGCAATAATTGCCTAAAGCTATTTATTCAAGATACCGTTCAAAAAAATCTGAAAAGCCAGCAGCAATTGGTCTCCCAGGCTTTCATCTTCAGCACCGGTGCTCCAGCTATACAAAGTCCCCAAATAAACCTGCATGGCGTTTCTAGCCATGATAGGGGCTGGAATTATGGTGCTAAATTCACCGGTGCTTTGCCCCTTCTCAAATACCGGAACCAATGCCGCAATCATATGATTAAGACTGCATCTGCTGTCGCTTATGGAACCGGCAGACAGAAACCGATGCAATGCAAGCCGGAGCATCGTTTGACTGCCGTTCATTGAGTCGCCCATTTCCTTAATCAATGTGAGAATCCATGGAGCGTACGGCGCGGATTTTTCATTCAACCCTGCTATTTCACCAAAAAATACCGCTTTTTGAAATTTGATTAAAAGATCTTCTTTGGCTTTGAAATAGTTGAAAAACGTGCCTTTCGCCACACCAGCCGCTTCTGCTATCTCGGCCACGGTGGTTGCCTCATATCCCTTTTCCGAAAAAAGACGAAGGGCCGCGTCTATGATACGATTGACGGTATCCTGCTTTTTTTCTTCTCTGTTCACCTTCTAGACCTCCTCTACCGGTTTATTATAGCACATCTTTTGTTATCATACTACAATTATGACCTAAAGTGTAATAATATTGATCCATAGTATCTATATCACGTCGATTATTGCATAAATGTCCTAGAAATAAGTAAAAAATAATTCATGACCACTGGTACAAATAAAAGTTGACCTCTGGTCATAATTCTGCTATACTCTGTTTGTAAAAGGAATATGGTTATGCTAAATAAAAAATACAGGAGGGGCATTATGGCTTTTCAAAATGAGTATGAAAGCGCAAACGTGCCGCCAAAAATCGAGACAGTTTTGGTAACGGGCGGAACGGGTTATGTCGCAGGATGGTGCATCGTCGAGCTGCTCAGACGCGGATATCAGGTACGCACCACTGTGCGCAATCTATCGAAAGAGAAAGTTGTGCGGAGTGCAGTCGGGGCGCAAATAGATTCGAAAGACCGGCTGACCTTTTATGCCGCCGATCTAACTGAGGACCAAGGCTGGGATGTGGCAATGAAGGGGTGCGACTATGTGCTTCACGTGGCCTCACCGCTAGGAGCAGACAATCCCAAAGACCCTAACGACTTAATCATACCGGCCCGTGACGGTGCAGTGCGGGTTCTTCGTGCGGCCGTAAACGCCAAAGTCAGGCGTGTGGTTATGACATCTGCCTGCGCAGCCGCGAGTCCACCCTCTTACCGTGAAGACCTTGTCACGGATGAAACCTTCTGGAGCGACCCTGAGAACAAAAATTTGACCGCATACATGAAATCAAAGACGCTTGCAGAACTTGCGGCATGGAAATTCATAAAGGAGCACGGAAGCAACACGTCGCTTACGACCGTGCTGCCCGGCGCTGTGTTTGGGCCAGTTCTGACGGGAAGTCACCTGGGTTCAGTGCAGGTCATTGCGCGGCTTTTGCAAGGGAAAGTCCCTGGAAGTCCACGTGTGGGCTTGGAAGTAGTGGACGTAAGGGATCTTGCCGATATTCATATCCGCGCGATGGAGTCTCCGGAAGCAGCCGGAGAGCGTTTCATCGCGGCCGGGAAATTCATGTGGATGTCCGATATTGCGGACATCCTGCGAGCAAAGCTCGGTACCACTGCAAGTAAAGTCCCAACCCGTGTGTTGCCGGATATTGTCATACGCTTTTTCGCGGTATTCGACCCATCGCTTCGCGCGCTCGTACCGAGCCTTTCACGCAAAAGCCGCCATACGACGGAAAAAGCGCGGCGAGTTTTAGGTTGGAGCAGGAGGCCTGCGGCAGATACTATTGTTGATTGTGCAAAGAGCCTCATTGCACACAACGTCGTTTGATACTCTGGGAATATAATCAAACACTATCCATCTGTAAGATGGAATTCTTACGCACAGTTCGTATATCCTGAGCGGGGGGGAGACCGAAAAGCCGTCGGTATTCCCGGTTGAACTGGGAAGGGCTTTCATAACCCACTTCCAGCGCGGCGGTTGATACGTCCGCCGCCCCGCTCAGCATCATGCGCCTTGATTCCAGAAGCCGGAGTTGTTTTTGGTATTGCAGGGGCCCCATCGTTGTGATGGCCTTGAATTTATGATGAAACGCCGAAACGCTCATATTGCTCATTTTTGCAAGTTCCTCAACCGCGAACGGGCTGGAGTAATGGTCTTTGATCCAACCGATCGCTTTTCCGATCCCGTCTGATTGCTGATCGAACAACGCTTGCTGAAGGAACAGATGCCCGTAATCTCCGGTCAGCAAGCGAAAAATCAGTTCCCGCTTCATAACTCCAGAAAGGAAGCGGACTTCATCCGGTTTTTCAGTCAATTTTAGGAGCCTGATCAGCAGGTCAAACAGTTCGGCGTCGAATTTTCCGATGAACGCCGCCGTTCCCAATTCCGGTTTTTTTTGCTTCCCGTTGATTTCTGCCTCCATGACTACAGACGCAATCTCTTTCGCGGTAAAATCGATACGCAGGCCGATATATGGGTTGTCCTCCGTTGCGCCGAACACCTGTCCCGAGGCGGGCATATCAATGACGGAGGCCAGATAATCACCAGCATGATAATAAAGAATGTCCCCACCAAGATGGAGGCTTTTCATTCCATGCAGGATAAGGCAAAGCGACGGGTTGAGCACGCTGGGTACCAGCGGTGCCTGCCAACTGTGCCGACACACGGAAAGATAGCTAATATCGGTTTTCGTGGTGCCCTCGGATCTCGTGATTTCTTCTGTGAGAGTAATCAACTCGGTCAACTGTTTTTGAAAAACAGAGACATAATTATTAGACTGTTGTTCTATTAAAGCTTGTTTTTGCTCCGACATTTTTCCACCACCTGATTGATATCATTCTTCAAATGCTGTTTCCATTATACATTGCAGGACGATACCATTCAATGAAAGAAAACGATGAAAATCCGAAATTTGCAGAATCATGCAAGAAACAAGCAGGAATACTATACCGGCTTTTAAGAAAAGAGAGGATAATTAAGAAATGGAAAGTGTTTTCAGTTCGATAGTCTTGTAGTGGTTAAAGGAGAAATCAATCATGATAAGCAGGAGAAAACTTGGAAATCAGGGGCTTGAGGTCTCTGCCATCGGTCTCGGCTGTATGGGTATGAGCCAGTCCTACGGACCGGCCGACGAACAGGAGTCGATCAAAACGCTGCATCGTGCCGTAGAACTGGGCTGTAATTTTTTCGATACAGCGGAAGGATACGGCCCTTACACAAATGAGGAGCTTTTAGGCAAAGCATTCAGTGATCGGCGTGATAGAGTCGTCATCGCCACAAAATTCGGATTCCGTTTTGAAAATGGAAAGCAGGTGGGCAGCGAGCGTGACAGCCGTCCCGACACCATCCTCAAAGCGGTGGAAGGCTCACTGCGCCGGTTGAAAACCGACCACATTGATCTGCTCTATCAGCATCGTGTCGACCCTGCCGTCCCAATGGAAGAAGTGGCAGACACGGTTGCCCGCCTGATCAAAGAGGGTAAAGTGCGCTTTTGGGGTCTGTCGGAGGCGGGAGTGAATAGCATCCGCCGCGCTCATGCGGTATGTCCGGTATCGGCTTTGGAAAGCGAATATTCACTGTGGGAACGCGCTCTGGAAGAAGACATCCTCCCTGTTATAAACGAGTTGGAGATCGGTTTGGTCCCGTTTTGCCCCTTGGGACGCGGATTCCTGACGGGCAAGGTCAGCCGCGCGGAGGATTACCCGGAGGCGGATACAAGGCACAGCGATCCGCGCTACCAAGGTGAAAATTTCGATGCCAACATGCGGGCGGCGCAGCTTGTGCGGGAACTGGCCGAAGCGAAAAATGTGAAGCCCGGCCAGATTGCCCTTGCCTGGCTGCTCCACAAAGGACAGAATATCGTCCCCATTCCCGGCACTAAGCATATCGGATACCTGGAAGAAAATCTGGCATCTGACAGCATCCGGCTGAGTGCCGAAGAAATTCGGACGCTCGATTCCGCGATGGAAAAAGGAAAGGTTTCGGGGAACCGGTACCCGGACTGGGTCATGGAAACGATAGACAAATAGAAAGGAAAGAGAAAATTATGACGGAACAAAAACCAATCGGCTCCGGTTTTGGAGCGATATCCACTACGGCGGATGTGATGGCGGGGATCGATCTTCATAATAAGAATGCCATTGTGACCGGAGGATATTCCGGGCTTGGTCTGGAAACCGTGCGGGCACTGTCATCAGCGGGAGCAACCGTCGTTGTACCCACGCGTGATTTTGGACGTGCAGAGAAAGTCTTAAAAGAGATTGAAAATGTCGAGATCGAACAGATGGATTTGCTTGACCCTAAATCTATTGACGCTTTCGCAGATAAATTTCTTGCCACGGATCGTCCTTTGCATATTCAGGTAAACAGTGCGGGAATTATGGCTTGTCCGCTGATGCGGGACGCCAGAGGATATGAAGCTCAGTTTGCCACCAACCATCTTGGACACTTCCAACTTACCGCCAGACTTTGGCCGGCGTTGCGCAAAGCAAACGGCGCAAGGGTCGTTTCCGTCTCTTCGTTAGGCCACCGCTATTCTCCGGTAGTCTTTGAAGATCCGAATTTTGAAA
>JAEXAZ010000263.1 GCA_023394255.1 Bacillota bacterium
CGGTAACTCCGTGCGTCATACCGCCGAGCGCCATCGACGACAGGTTGACGTCGCCCACGACCTGCCCGTTGACAACTTCCCGTTCCACGAGGGAATCAAATCCGAGCTTATCCTTTAAAAAGTCGAAGGCACGGCGCGGAGTAACCATTTCAATAATTTTAACGGGAATGGTGTTGATGGATTTCTGGATCGCCGTGTCCACCGTGGACGGGCCGAGGTAGCTTCCGTAATAGTTGGACGGCCATTTGGTTCCGTCGGGAAGGGTAATGGGGCTGTCATCTATTACAGTGGAATAGGTGATCACATCGTTTTCGATTCCCTGCAGGTAAGCGGCGATCGGTTTGATGGAGGAACCGCACTGGCGGAGCGCCTGCGTGGCGCGGTTAAAGGAACGGTCGTACTCCTTTTCACCGATTCCGCCCGCGAGCGCCAGCACACGGCCGTTCAAATCGGTGATTACACAAGCGGACTGCGGATAGGTATCGTTGGATACCCGGGGGAAATTCGCGACATCGCTGTAAAATTCTTCCACATAGTTCTGCATGTTTTCATCCATTGTGGTATAAATGCGGTAGCCGCCGCTGTATAACTGCTGGGTAGCGTATTGCCTCGTAAATCCTTTTTCGGACTGCAGGTCCGCAAGGACTTCTTCGATCACATGGTCAATAAAATAGTTTTGTGTGCTGTTGATCGCCTGATAAGCAACATCCTTTTGGAAAACCAGTTTTTCCGCGACGGCTTCGTCATACTCACCCTGCGTGATCATGCCTTGCTCCAGCATCTGGTAGAGGATATCTTCCTGTCTTTCTTTATTATATTCGGGATACGCAAACGGGTCATATTTTCCGGGGAACTGGGTAATGCCGATAATAGAAGCGGATTCAGCGAGTGTGAGTTCGCTGACATCCTTGCCAAAATAGGTATTGGCGGCTGCCTGTACGCCATAACAGCTGTTGGAATAATAAACGGTGTTCAGGTAGGCTTCCAGAATCTGCTCTTTGGAATAGTGCTTTTCAAGGTTGATCGCGCGGAAAATTTCCTGTACCTTTCGCTCAATACGAAAGGCGTCGTCACCGGTAATATTTTTGATCAGCTGCTGGGTGATGGTGGAACCGCCGGCCTGGGTAGGGTAGATAGGGACAAACAGATTGACGAAGGCGCCGGTGGTGCGCTTCCAGTCCACGCCATGATGCTGCCAGAAACGCTTGTCTTCAATTGCAATCAGCGCGTCCACCATATGTTCCGGAATCTGGTCGTATGGCACCCAGATGCGGTTCTGCTCATAATGCAGACGCTTAAGTTCATAAGGCTCGCCGGTTGCCGGGTCGTCCGCATACAGGATTGTTGTATAGTTCAGTTTCAGATCAGTCAGGTTGATTTGTTCGTCAGAATTAATGTAACGCAGGACATAAACGGTCAATACCGCAGCTACGATACAGCCGGTAATGATGCCGACCATAATCAGCGCAGCAAGCACACGGCCGATATTGGCGAACGTGTCTTTTACGGCGCTGCCGGCGGTTCGTTTTTTATGAGATCCCATTGGATAGAATCCTCCTTGTCTAACAGAAAAAAGGTAAAAGGCGCAAAACTCTGAATTTTACATATCTTATAGTATACCACATACTCTATTTAAAGTGTTAGGAATTTTTAAACGATTTTTTTGCTTTGCATATTTTGCCTTTTCAATGCCCAAAATACTGTAAAAGACTCACCGCGACTAAAGAGGTGTTATCCATGCGCAATGCTATTTTGCTCATATTGGTTGGAATTATCGTCGTTTCGCTCGTCACCATCGGCGCGGCATACGCGCTTCCGCAGGAGGTCCCCATTGAGTTGGTGCCGTCCAGCATGCCTGAGCCTCCGGCCTCAGAGAATACTTCCGGCTACCCTTATCTGCTGCGCACTTATGAGGGAAAGCTTGCGGTCTTTACAGCCGACCTGGTGGAACCGGATATGGTGTTTGATGTCTATGTGCGCACCCTTCCCGCCGCGGATCAGAAGGCGCTGGAAAAAGGGGTGCGGGTCGAAACGTATGAAGAATTGACCGCTCTGATTGAAGATTACATCAGTTGATCAGGCAATGTAACCCATTTGTCATTTTTGACCTGGATTTGTTACCGGATTGTAATGGATTTGTAATCTAAAAAGGAGGATTTTTGGTTTTCGTCCCGTTATAATAAAGTCATGGTTCAGATGGTGCAAACCAAACCCTCCTTAAAAATCAGTTTAAAACCGTGGGGTCTGATCAGCCCCGCAACTCTCCAATGATTTAGGCGGCTGTTTTTACAGCCGCTTTTATTTTGCATGAAAAAGCCGCTGCCGGGTAGCAGCGGCCTGCCGAAATTCAGCGCTTCTCCTGATATCGGTCATAGATGATCCGAAGGCCATCCAGCACCAGGGAGCGGTCAATGGTTTCAAAAGCATCCGATGCGTCGTCAATCAGCCTTGCCAGACCGCCTGTTGCGATTACGCGGGCGCTGGCTCCCAGCTCATTTTGTATCAGGCTGATGATATGGGTAACCGCACCGACGTAGCCGTTTACGATACCGGATTGCAGGCTTACAATGGTATTGCGCCCGATTACCCGCTCCGGACGCACCAGTTCGACCCTTGGAAGCTTGGCCGTTTTGTTGAACAGTGCGTCCATGGAAATTTTGATGCCGGGATAGATGGCGCCGCCGAGATATTCCCCGTTTTTGCCGATTGCGTCAAATGTGGTCGCGGTTCCAAAATCCACGACAATCAGCGGCCCGCCGTATTTGTGATGTGCTCCGATGCTCGCCACCAGGCGGTCTGCCCCGACGTCGCCGGGATTATCGTAAAGATTGATGATATCCAGATCGATGTTGTCTCCGACTACCAGCGGCACTTTATTATAAAAGTATTTTTTGATGGCGTTCGTAACCGAATACATCACCTGCGGCACGACGGAAGCGATGATAATGTCGTCAATATCTGTCCGGTCAATGTGGTTGTTAAGAAAAAACTGACTCGCAAAGAGCCCCACTTCATCCGAAGTAATATCCCGATTGGTTCCGAGCCGAAATGATGCCATGATTTCCGAGCCTTTGAATACGCCGAATTCCATATTGGTGTTGCCGATATCAATGGCCAAAAGCATTGCGGCACCTCCTAGTCTGTTAAACGTTTGCCGGACTTTCTATATTTTACTTCTCATCGCACGCCGCGTCAATAAAAAAGTTCGGATGGGAAAAAGGATATTGACGTTTCGCTCTGCCGGTGCTATACTATTTAAGCAACTGAAACGGCGGGGGTTGGAATCGCGTCAGAATATCCTGGTTTTTGTTGATCATGCATTTCTGTGATACCGTTTGCTTGTATGGCTCAGTTGGTAGAGCAGCGCATTCGTAATGCGCAGGTCGTCGGTTCGAGTCCGACTACAAGCTCCAGTAAAAAGATACAGCCTTAGGCTGTATCTTTTTTTGCGCCTTTATTCGGCAAAGAGAGCAGGTTTCTCTTTCATAAGCCAAATAAAAATGCCCGCGGACAGCGGGCATTTTTTAACGAACCGGTTAACGGAATTCTTCGGGGAGAGGGGTTTCGGGGCTGGTTTGCTGCTGTTCACGCTGGTTTCTTCTGAACAGGGAGCGCCGTCCTGTTGTATGCCCCTTTCTGCGGCGGTCCCCGCCGTCAAACAGCAGATAAACGGTAGGAACGAGCACAAGCGTGACCAGTGTGGAGATGCTGAGTCCCCCGATGACGACAACCGACATCGATTGCATCATTTCCACATTGCCGCCGATGCCCAGAGCCGTCGGCATCAGCCCGAGGATTGTTGTCAGCGTGGTCATAAGAATCGGGCGCAGACGGGTTTTTCCGGAGAAGATCAACGCTTCGCGGGCCGTCATCCCCTGATCGTGCCGCAATATGTTGGTATAGTCAATGAGCACGATGGCATTGTTGACCACAATCCCTACCAGCATGATCAAACCGATGAGGGAAGTCATGCTGATGGATTGGCCGGTAAGCAGGAGCCCCAGAAACGCACCGGTTATGGCGAAGGGAACGGAAAGCATGACTACGAGCGAAAACCGCATCGACTCAAACTGCATTGCCATGACAACAAATACAAGGAAGATCGCAATCGCGAGCGCGTTAAAGATCTTGCTGAACTCGTCGTTCATCGTTTGCATGTTTCCGCCGGCGGCAATACTGACGCCGTCCGGAAGGGACATCTGCTGTACGCTTGCCATGATCTGGTTGGAAAGCTGGGTAGCGGATGCGCCCACAACGGTGGTGCCGGTGATGGAAACCTGATAATCCCCGTCGCTTCTTCTGATTTGGGCGGGGCTGTTATTGTAAACAATCGAGGCCACGTCCGTCAGCGGGACGTGCCCGCCCGACCTGGTTTTAATCATGAGGCCGGAAAGGTCGCTGACATCATCAAAGCGGTCCTCGGGATACATGACCATGACGGAATATTCCTCATCGCTTTCCTGGAGGGACATCGCCTTGATGCCGGATATCATGTTTTTGACGGTGCTGACCACTGCCGACGGGGTCGTGCCAATCGCGGCGGCTTCAACCGGGTCCACCACGATTTCCGCGCGCGGGCTTCCGTCCGACAGGCTGGTAGTCGCCGATTGAATCCCGTCGAAGCCGGCCATCAGATCTTTGATCTGGTCGGCGACCTCTCCCAGCGTGGTGAGGTTCGAGCCTGTCACGTTGATCTGTACGCCGGACGACCCGAAGGACATGCTGCGCCTCTGGCTGACATCAATGCTGCAGTTCTCAATATCGGCGGTCTCCCTGCGCATCAGGGAAACGAAATCGTCCGTGCTTATGGAACGGCCTTCCTTCAGATAAGCGGTAATGGTCGCGGACCCGTTGCCTCCGCGCATCGAATAGCTTTCAATATCGTCCTGCCCGGATACGATTTTTTCGATCTGTTTCATGATGCCGTCGGTCTCTTCAATATTCAGGCCGGTCTTTGTTGTCACCGTAATACTGACGGAACCCTCGTCCGAGGCAGGCATCAATTCCATGTCGATCTTCGTGTACATGAGCGCGGTTCCCGCAAGAATACAAATCGCGACAATAATGACGGTAAATTTGTGATTCAGCGCCGAACCGAGGAACCGGGAATAGACAGTCTCCAGCTTATGCAGGAGCCTGTTGATCAGCGACTGTTCTTTTTCAACAGGTTTGAGCTGCACGAAAAGCAGCGGAATCATCGTCAGGGCGGAAATCAGGGAGGCGGTCATGGAAAAGACAATCGTAAAACCGACTTCTTTAAACAATTGCCCGGCCATGCCATCCATCAGGGCGATCGGCAGGAAGACGACGATGGTCGTAATGGTGGAAGCGATGACCGAACCGTTGACGAGATTTGCGCCCTCGATTGCGGACTGCTCAAAAGTCCGGATTTCATTTCTCGCCCGGAAGCAGCTGTCCAGCACGACGATGGAATTGTCCACCATCATGCCGATGCCGACCACAAGACCGCCCAGGGACATGATGTTGAGCGTCATGCCGAAAGCGCTCATGAGCACCAGAGCGGCAAAGACCGACAGCGGCATGGAGGTGGCGACGATCAGGGCCGCGCGCCAGTCCCCAAGGAACAGGAGCAGTACCAGCATGGACAGGCAAAGTCCCTGTATCAGCGTGGAAACGACGTTCATAATGTTTTCGTAGATCGTTTCACCACTGTTGTCGGTAACGGTGACAGCGAGGCCGAGGCCCGCCTGGTTAAGCTCATCAACTTTTTCTTTGATTTCGTTGCAGATTTTTACCGTATTCGCGCTTTGGTTTTTGGATACGGAAATACTGATGTTTTCCATGCCGTTATAGCGGCTGATGGAGGTGCTTTCATTTTCAGCCATGCTGACGTCCGCAACATCGGAAACATGGATGATATCGCCGGAACTGAGGGAAATCGGGATGCCGACCAAATCCTCATATTGATCGTAGTTTACGCCGCCCTGCAGGGAGAGGGAAATGTCGCCGCGTTTGATGTCGCCTGCGGTCGTGGTGAAGTTTGCGGAGGAAATGGCGTTGGCGACGTCGTTCATTGTCAGCCCGTACTGCTCCAGATTTTCTTCGTTGAGCTCCACCTTGACATATTTCCCTCTGCCGCCGCGCATATCAACGGAGGATACGCCGTTGATCCGCTCAAGCTCAGGGACAATGGTATTTTCGATATAGGAGTAGATGTTGCTGTTGGATTCAGCCTGTATGGAGAGCGTCATGATGGAGGAAGAGTCCATCTTCATCTCCATAATGGTCGGGTCGTCGGCGGAATCCGGCAGATTCAGGCGGGTAAGGGCTTCGTTGATGTCGTCGTATTTTTCGTCCATATCCACGTTGTAGCCAAATTCCAGCGTCGTCCTCGACGAGCCTTCCGAGGAAGTGGAGGTCATGGATTCGACATCGCTGATCGAAGAGAGCGCCGACTCGACCACATCGGTGACAAGTTCGTCCACTTCCTCGGGGCTTGCGCCCGAGTAGCGGGTCATAATCATAAAGACAGGCATGGACATTTCGGGCGTGGATTCCATCTCCATCCCGAAGATGGAGGAAATTCCAAACACCAGAAGCATCAGCACGCACATCAGAACCGATACGGGGCGCTTAACGGCTAATTTAGGCAATGTCATGTTCCGTTAACCCTCCTGCGTTCTTTTCCCGGAGGGTGCCCGGGAGGAATCGGCGGAGGGCTCTGCGGGGGAGGAGGATTGCTGCCCGGAACCCTGCTCTGCGCCCGAAAGGACAACCTCGGCGCCGTCTTTCAGGTCCGGATGCCAGGTAGTGATGATCTGGCTGTCGGTGGTTACGCCGGAAACCGCAACGACATAGTCCGAATTGGACATGCCGGTTTCAATATCCGTACGGTGCGCTTTGCCGTCGGCATAGGTGAAGACATAGGCCTGCCCGTCGTCATAGTAGACGCAGCTGACCGGAACCAGGACGGCATCTTCCGCTTTCGCGGTTGCGGCGGTCACTTTCACCGAGATGCCGGTGAGCAGGGTGCCGTCGTCATCCTGCACCTGCGCCTCAACCGGGAACAGGCCGGAAGCGGAGTCCGCCTTGGAGTCGATGGAGGTAATCACAGCCGTATATTCCCTGCCGCTTTTGGTGAGGGAAATGGTGTCTCCGGTGGAAAGCGCAACCGCGGCGTCGGCCGTCGCGTTGAATTTCACGGACATATCATTCTTGTTGGAGATCGTGTAGGCGGCGGTATTTGTACCGGCAGTCTCATAGAGCGTGATGGCTTTGGATTCAATCACCCCGTCGATGGGGGAATAGATTTTATATTTTTCCAGTTCGGACGAGCTCTTTTCCAAAGTCAGGCCGGCCGATTTCAAGCTTGCGTCGGTGGAGGCTTTGGTGTCGTCCAGAGAACCGCCGGCAATCAGGTTATAGTTTTTGAGCGCGGCTTCGTAACTGGTCTGGGCATTTTTATAAGAATTGCGCAGGTCGCGGGCCTCCGAATCCTCGTCGTCTTCAAGGTCCTTAACAGTGCTGTGCACCAGAGAATATTGCTGTTCGGCTGCTTTCCAGGCCTTATACAGGTCCGATTTTTCATCATCGTCCGTGCCGGCGTAGTCATTATAGGCAAGCTCTGCGTCTTTCATTGCCTGTTCAGCCTTATCCTCCGACTTTTGGGCGGAAATCAGGCTGTCGTCATAGCCGTCGTTGTAATCCCTGAGCTTCAGACGGGCGTTGTTTAAACTCTGCTGAGCGGAATCCAGGGTGCTTTTCGCGGAATTCAGCTTCGAATCATAGCCGCTTCCGAGCGTGGTGTCCGCGCTGATGACCTTTTCATCATAGCTCGCCTGGGCAATCTGGTAGGCCAGCTGCGCGTCGGTGTCGTCAATTTCAAACAGAAGATCCCCTTTATGTACGGCGTCGCCGGCTTCAAAGTGGACGGTGCTTACCTTTCCGCTGATTTCCGGATAAACATTGACGCTTTCCGCGGGCTCTATTTTACCGATAAATTCCGTATTGCGGGCCAGACTGCCGATTGTGGGATTTTGCAGCTTCACTGTGATAACACTTTTGGACATTTTGACATCGCCCATGTTCCCGCCGCCTCTTCCCCCGGGACCGCCCCCTCCGGGTCCTGCCGCAAACACCATGGTCGATACGGCCACGGTGCCGGCAAGAAGAAGCACAATGCCGGATGTCAATTTTTTTCTGTCTAAGGATCGTTTCATTTTCGATTCTCCAATCTCCAACATGAATATTTGTCATTTTATGAGGATAAAACTGATAATTTTCTTTATTATATATACCGGGCGAATGTGGGGGAAAGCTAAAATAAATATGAATAAATTGTGTGTTTTCTGTGAAGTGTTGGGAATTTGTGCCAGATAGCAAAAAAGACGGGGCATCGCCCCGTCTTACGACTGTCGGTTACTCTGCTACGCTCCATTTTGAAAGCTGTTTCACAAAATGGCTGTCCTCCGTAACAACTTTGACCGGTTTGGAATAATCCAGGGACATCAGCCCCAAAACAGACTTGGCATCGGCGATTTTACCGTCGGCGGTATGTACGCCGATCTCTTCGGAGGACTGCATGGCAAGGAACATGAACTGGCGGAGATCTTCCGCGGATTTAAGCATAACTTCATGGATCAACACGATCAATAGCCTCCTCTAAACGTTACATTTTGTATTCCAGTTGTTGTAACTTTATTAAACAACATTTTCTTTCAAAAGTCAATATAAATAGTTTAATTTAGAAAAGATTGTGCATAATATCTAATGTTAGCACTCTTGATATGAGAGTGCTAAAAAATGTGTAAACATTTCATGAATTGTATTGACTTCTGAAAAATCTGTGGTACATTATAGATATTAGCAATCATATAGAAAGAGTGCTAAGGAGCTGCTGCATGAACTCGGGGTGAGGGAAAACATGAATCTGGATTCTAGAAAATTGAAGATTTTGACCGCGATCGTTGAGATTTACATTGAAACGGGCGAGCCGGTCAGCTCTAAGATGCTGAATCAGAGGCTCGATCTGAGTGTGTCTCCCGCAACGATCCGCAACGACATGTCGGCGCTCTTCGATTTGGGCCTTTTGGAGCAGCCGCATACCTCCGCGGGGCGCGTCCCGTCCCATCTTGGGTACCGTATTTACGTCGACCAGCTGATGCGTCCGAAGCCCATCAGTGAGGAGGAGCGCAGGCAGATCGACGCGTTGTTCAATGTGCGGGACCCGGATCCGGACCGTCTGCTGGAGGATGCGGCGGAAGCGCTTGCGGATTTTACCAACTGCGCAACGGTATCCACCACCATTACCCCAAAGAGCGTATTGGTGAAACGGATTGAAATTGTCCCCGCAGGAATCCGGACGGTCGTGATTCTGCTGATCGCCACCAACGGGGTGATCAAAAACCGGGTCTGCCGTGTGGATTTCAGGATAACAAGCGAAATCCTGGAATTCCTCAACCAGTTTACCAACGGACGGCTGGCGGGAAAATCGGTCAATGATGTTTCGCAGCGGTATATCAATGCGATTGCGGTGACGCTGGGGGATTATTCCCAGCTGTTTACGCCGGTGCTCGCCGCGGTTTATGACCTGTGCAGGGAAGTCAACGAAGGGCAGTTTTATGCATCCGGCGGCGAAAACCTGCTGGGTTATAGGGAGCTTAGCGATATCGCGCGGGAGCTGCTTCAGACCATGCATGACAAGGATCAGATTCTGGGTTTGATCGGTTCCAAAAAGGACGCGGTGTTTATTACCATTGGCAAGGAGAATACCAAGAGTGAGCTTACCGATACTTCGGTGGTTGTGACAAAATATCGGATCGGGGCTCAAAATGAGGGCGCCATCGGAGTGATTGGTCCTGTACGCATGGATTATGCAAAACTGATCCCCCATTTGGAATACTTTTCTCAGACTTTGGGGAAGCTGCTGGCTGAGACTTTTGAACAGCAGGAGTAGTGCAGACTGAAAATACGAGTTAAGGTGGCGAATGGATTGTCCAACGAAAACAAGCAGGAGTGCCCGGACATCAAGGATATCGGGCAGGAGGCGCAAATCCCAAAGGAGGACCCGGAACAGCAGGATCAAACGCCGGGGACTCCCGAAAACGGCTGTCAGGAAGAAAGCCGGGAGGCCGAAGAGCCTGCGAAAACACAGGAGGAGCTTTTGCAGGAAAAGATAGACAGCCTGAATGATCAGCTGCTGCGGACGGTTGCGGAATATGATAATTTCCGCAGGCGGAGCCAGCGGGAAAAGGAAGCGATTTATCCCCAGGCGGTTGCCAAAACCGTGGAAAAGTTTATCCCGGTTATTGATACTGTGGAGCGTGCGCTCGCCGTGGAATGCGGCGATGCCGAATTCGTAAAGGGCATTGAAATGATTTTGCAGAATTTTAAGGATATCCTGCAAAAGCTGGGCGTTGAGGAATTCGGCAAGGCCGGCGAACAGTTCGACCCGGAAAAACACAATGCAGTCATGCATGTGGAGGATGAACAACACGAAGCAAACACCATTGTCGCTGTTTTCCAGAAGGGCTATCAATTGGGCGATATGATTATCAGGCATGCCATGGTTCAGGTCGCAAACTGAACATATCAGGATTGGATAAGCGTTCAAGAAATCACTGTTATTATTGGAGGAATGAATTTATGGGTAAAATTATCGGTATCGACTTAGGTACAACAAATAGCTGCGTTGCCGTCATGGAGGGCGGCGAGGCGGTCGTCATCGCCAATGCGGAAGGCGCCAGGACGACTCCGTCCGTCGTGGCATTTGCGAAAACCGGCGAGCGCATGGTGGGGCAGGTGGCCAAACGCCAGGCGATCACAAATCCGGACAGAACGATTTCGTCCATCAAACGCCATATGGGCAGCGACTTCAAGGTCTCCATTGACGGGAAAAATTATACCCCGCAGGAAATTTCCGCGATGGTTCTGCAGAAGCTGAAAGCCGACGCGGAAGCATATCTCGGCGAAAAGGTGACCGAAGCGGTCATCACCGTTCCGGCTTACTTCTCCGACAGCCAGAGGCAGGCCACCAAGGACGCGGGGCGCATTGCCGGCCTGGAAGTAAAGCGTATCATCAATGAGCCGACTGCCGCGGCGCTCGCTTACGGCATCGATAAAGAGCATGAACAGAAGATTATGGTTTACGACCTCGGCGGCGGTACATTCGATGTATCTATCATTGAGATGGGCGACGGTGTGCAGGAGGTGCTTGCCACCAACGGAAATACGCGCCTCGGCGGCGACGATTTCGACCAGCGCGTCATTGATTATCTCGCTGATGAGTTTAAAAAGTCAAACGGAATCGACCTGCGCGGCGACAAAATGGCGATGCAGCGCCTGAAGGAAGCTGCCGAAAAAGCGAAGATCGAGCTTTCCGGCATGACGACCGCCAATGTCAACCTGCCGTTCATTACCGCGGACGCAACCGGGCCGAAGCATCTCGACGTCACCATTACCCGCGCGAAGTTCAATGAACTGACAGCCGACCTGGTTGAAAAGACCATGGAACCGGTCCGCAAAGCAATGGCGGACTCCGGCCTGAAGGTTTCCGATCTGGATAAAATCCTGCTGGTGGGCGGTTCCACCCGTATCCCCGCCGTTCAGGATGCCGTCAAGGCGTTCTGCGGCAAGGAACCGTTCAAAGGAATCAACCCTGATGAATGCGTCGCGGTGGGCGCGGCGATCCAGGGCGGCGTACTTGGCGGCGACGTCAAGGGTCTGCTGCTGCTCGACGTAACCCCGCTGTCTCTGGGACTGGAAACCCTCGGCGGCGTCTGCACCAAAATTATTGAACGCAATACCACCATTCCGACCAAGAAATCCCAGATCTTCTCCACCGCCGCGGACGGGCAGACCTCTGTGGAAATCAACATTCTGCAGGGCGAGCGCGAGATGGCCCGCGACAACAAACAGCTTGGGATGTTCCGTCTGGACGGGATTCCCGCGGCTCCCCGCGGTGTGCCTCAGATCGAAGTGACGTTCGATATCGATGCCAACGGCATTGTGCATGTCACCGCCAAAGACCTCGGCACCGGCAAGGAGCAGAATGTCACCATTACCTCCTCCACCAACATGTCCAAAGACGATGTGGAAAAAGCGGTTCGTGATGCCGAGGCGTTTGCCGCCGAGGATAAAAAGCGCCGCGAGGAGATTGATGTGCGCAACGGCGCCGACCAGATGGTCTACCAGTGCGAAAAGACCATGGGTGATCTGGGCGACAAGATTTCCGCTGATGAAAAAGCAAAGGTGCAGGGGAAACTGGACGCTTTGAAAGAAGCGCTGAAGGGAACCGATGTCGATGCGATCAAGGCAAAACAGGAGGACCTCCAGAAGGATTTCTATGAGATGAGCGCAAAGATGTACCAGAACACGCAGGGCGCTCAGGGCGCGCAGCAGAATCCCGAAGACAACGCGGGCGGAACAGCCGGCGGCGCGGATTATGTGGACGCGGATTATAAAGAGGTTGACGAGGACGACAAAAAATAATACAATAACAAAATGAGTATTAAGGCGGGGGAGGTTCTCCCGCCTTAATGCGGCGTGAAAGTTAACGGTTATAAACAGGGGTGAGACATTTGGCTGACAAACGGGATTATTACGAAGTGCTGGGCGTGTCGAAGGACGCGTCCGCCGACGATTTAAAAAAAGCGTATCGCAAGCTGGCAAAGCAGTACCACCCCGACATGAACCCCGGGGACAAGACCGCCGAGGCAAAGTTTAAGGAAGTCAATGAGGCTTACGAGGTACTTAACGACCCGGCAAAGCGCCAGCGGTATGACCAATTCGGCCATGCGGGCATTGACCCGTCTTACGGGGCGGGCGGCGGCAGCGGTTTCGGCGGGGCGGGCGGCTTCGGCGGATTTGACGTTGGTGATATTTTTGAGAGCTTTTTCGGCGGCAATTTCGGAGGCTTCGGCGGCAGCAGCCGCACAAGGAATCCGAATGCCCCCATCAGAGGCAACGATATCAATGTGACCATCGGGCTTTCTTTCATGGAAGCGGCCAAGGGCTGTAAGCAGAAGATTCAGATACAGCGCCTCGAGCAGTGCGAAACCTGCGGCGGCACCGGCGCGAAAAAGGGCACCAGCCCGGAAACATGTTCCGAATGCGGCGGTACCGGCCAGGTGAAGGTGCAGCAGCGCACGCCGATCGGCATTATCCAGACGACGCGCACCTGCACACGCTGCAACGGCAAGGGAAAGGTCATTAAGGAGCCTTGCTCCTCCTGCCGCGGCATGGGCCGTGTGCGCCATGGCCGGACGCTGGAGGTTTCCGTTCCGGCCGGGATTGACGACGGGCAGACCTTTATGCTGCGCGGGCAGGGGGACCAGGGGATCAACGGCGGCCCCGCGGGCGATGTGAATATTATGGTGACCCTGCGTCCCGACGAACTGTTCGAGCGGGACGGGTTCGATGTCTGGTGCGACATTCCCATTACCTTTTCCCAAGCGGTTTTGGGAGACGAAATCACGGTTCCGACCATTGACGGCAAAGTGAAATATGAGGTCCCCGAGGGAACGCAGTCCGGAACGGTCTTCCGCCTGCGCAATAAGGGGATTCAGTATGTGAACGGCCGCGGGCGCGGCGACCAGTATGTAAAGGTGAACATTGAAGTCCCCAGAAATTTGTCCTCCAAGCAGAAGGATGTTCTGAAGGACTTTGAAAAACTGACCAGCGATAAAAACTATGAAAAGCGAAAAACCTTTTTCGACCGCCTGAAAGATGCAATGAAATAACGATTTTTTAAAAACCACCCTTTTGAAAAGGGTGGTTTTGTATTATAATAATGCCTGTGACAATAAAATAAGGCAGTAATCGGGACTGTTTTTGACACAATTGTAATATAAAGGAGATTGACATGCAGTACAGCGAATTGAAAATCAGGGTTGCCACCGAACATTTGGAAACGGCTTCGGCAATTGCCAATATGGTGGTGCCGTATGGAATTTATATCGAGGACTACAGCGATATTGAGGAGCTGGCCCCGCGGATTGCCCATGTGGACCTCATTGAACAGGAACTTCTGGAGCGCGATCGGTCGCATAGCCTGATTCATATTTATATTTCACCGGAGGAAAACCCCAATGAGGCGGTTTCCTATCTTCGGGAGCGGCTGGAGTCGGAAGGGATTCCCTATACCATTGAGTCCGGCAGCATCGACGAGGAGGACTGGGCGACCGCGTGGAAAAAATACTATTATCCAACCAAAGTCGGCAGGCGTCTGGTGGTATGCCCTTCCTGGGAGAGTTATTCGCCTGCCGCGGATGAGATCGTGATGGTGATGGACCCGGGCATGGCCTTCGGGACCGGCACCCACGACACGACACGCCTGTGCATGCAGTTGCTGGAGGAGTATGTGACGCCCGATACGGCGCTGCTTGATATCGGGACCGGCAGCGGCATCCTCACGGTGGCGGCGCTGCTGCTGGGGGCAAAATCCGCGGTCGGCGTGGATATCGACGAAGTGGCGGTCCGGGTTGCCGGGGAAAATGCCGCCGCAAACGGCGTTGACGGGAAAGTGGCTTTCCATGCCGGGGACCTGACTGAAAAAGTCAGCGGCAGGTTCCGGCTTGTAACCGCGAACATCGTGGCCGATGTCATTATCCGCCTGATTCCGGATTTGGAACGGTTCCTGCTGCCGGACGGCGTATTTATCGCGTCGGGAATTATCGACACGCGGGAGCAGGATGTGCTGGATGCCCTGACGAAAGCGGGTTACCGCCTTGTGCGCCGGGAAGAATCCGGCGGATGGGTGGCGCTGGCGGTTCAGAGAAACTAGACGGAGGACGGGTATGCCAAGATTTTTTACGGGGGAAGTGCGCGACGGGCTGGCCGTCATTACCGGGGAGGACGCGCGGCATATGGCGCTGGCGCTCCGGATGAAAACCGGCGAACGGGTGACCGTCTGCGACAGCACGGGAAACGACTATCAGTGCCGCATTACGGATATCTGCCCCGAGCAGGTGCGGCTCCGTGTTGAAGCCGTGGAGTCCTCAAAAGGGGAGCCGGGCGTGGAAATCACACTGTATCAGGCGCTGCCGAAGGGGGACAAGCTGGAAACCATTATTCAGAAAACGGTGGAACTGGGCGTCAGCCGGATTGTTCCGGTGCTTACAAACCGGTGCATCTCCCGCCCTGACGAAAAAGCCGCGAAAAAAAAGCTGGAGCGGTATCACAGGATTTCGCTCGAAGCAGCCAAGCAATGCGGAAGGGGCCGGGTGCCGGAAGTGGAAAGCCTGATTGACTTTAAAACGGCGGTCGAACGCATGAAAAGGGACAGTCTGGCAATCCTATTTTATGAAAATGCCCAGAACTCTCTGAAAGGGACGCTTGCAGAGCGATTGGGGAAACGGGTTTCCATTCTGGTGGGAAGCGAGGGAGGATTCGAACCGTCCGAAGCTGCGTACGCCGCCCAAAGCGGCCTGCTGCCCCTGTCTCTGGGAAGCCGTATCCTGCGCTGCGAAACCGCTCCTCTCGCGGCAGTCACCGCGATTTTGTATGAGGCGGGAGAACTGTAAAAAATGATGAAATCATGAAACAGAAAGATGGGTACTGTCATATATGAGTATTAAGCATGGATTGATTGCGGTCGCGGCTGTTGCCCTGACCGCCGCCGCCGTTGTGTTGGTGCAGAAAAATGTAAACTGGCAGGATGTGCTGACCGCGAGATCTCTGCCCGAATCAGCGCAGGGGGAGCCTTCGGACGGATTGGACTCCGTGCTGGAAGAAGGTTCCTCCGCGGGCGGGGAGCCGCAGACATCCGGACAGTCCGGAACGGAGGGGGCGTCGAAGGCTCCGGTGCAGACAGAGGAGGAATGGCAGTTGATCCTGGTAAACGCCGACCATGCGATTGATCAGAGTTTCAAGCCGGAGCTTTCCGAGGTGCAGAACGGATATCTGATGGACCAGCGGGTGGTTGGCAGCGCACAGCGGATGATTCAGGATGCCGGGGAGCAAGGGGTCGAATTACTGGTCTGTTCGGGCTATCGGAGCTATGAGTCGCAGCAGCAGCATTTTGACAGCAGTGTGCAGAGCCTGAAAAATTCGGGTTACACGGAAGCGGCGGCAATTGCATCGACTCAGCGGCTGATTGCGCGCCCCGGGACCAGCGAACACCAGACCGGGCTTGCGCTTGATATCGTAACCCCTTCCTATCAGGGGCTGGATGACGGTTACGCGGAGACTGACGCGGCGAAATGGCTGCTGAAGCATGCCGCTGAATACGGGTTTATTCTGCGCTATCCAAAGGATAAGGAAGAAATCACAAAAATCAGTTTCGAACCCTGGCATTACCGTTATGTGGGCGAACAGGCGGCCGCGGAAATTATGGAAGAGGGCATCTGCCTGGAAGAATATTTTGAAAAATAGAGCGGGGCTGCCTGGGTGCTCTGCCGTGTAAAATAGACAATTTTGACAATTGGAGTGTTTTTCAAGATTCGTCCATTGCATAATTTGAATGAAAATTTTTGAAATTTTCCGCATTTTTCTAATTTTTAGTACAAAAAGAAAAGAATTGTGCTATGATTATTTCATTCGGGATGTGGAAAGGAACTCTGTGTTCCGGATTACTGGAGTTTTATTGCTTGAAGAAGGATCGCTTTATTACCGAACGATTTCAGATTGGACGCAGGCAGATACACTGGTTTCTGTTTGCGGTCACCGCGTCGGCGCTGCTGGTGCGTGTGATGGTTGCTTACGCCACCGTCCATCATTATGACTTAAACTATTATGTAAACTGGTCGGCCGGAGTAAATCAGGATTTATTTGGGGCGTACGACAGCATAACAAGCCTGGATTATCCGCCGCTTTTCCTGTTTCCGCTGTTTATCACGGGAAAGCTGATGGCACTCCCGCTGGTTGCCGAAATACAGGGACTGCAGATGCTGGTGCTGAAAGGCTGGCAGATTCTATTCGATGCCGCGACCATCCCGCTGATTTACGCCGTTCTGCACCGCGAAAGCAGGCTGCTCGCCGCCGCGGGAGCGGCGCTGTGGGCGGTGAACCCCACCATCCTTGTGAATTCTTCGTATTGGGGACAGACGGACAGCATTATGCTTTTTTTGCTGGTGCTTTCTTTTTGGCTGCTGAATGAGCGCAGACCGGTAACTGCCGGGATTGTCATGACGCTTGCCTGCCTCATGAAGTTTCAGTCGCTTTATTTTGCTCCGGTTTTCGCGCTGTTTTTACTGACTAAATTCTCTCCGAAACGGATTGCGATGACCGTCGGCGCTGGGGTAATGGCCGGCCTGACGGTGTTCATGCCGTTTATGGCGCACAGCGGCTGGAAGCTTCCGTTTGAAATTTATCTGGGCGGATTTGCGCAGTATCAGGA
>JAEXAZ010000085.1 GCA_023394255.1 Bacillota bacterium
CGACAGCTTTTTCAGCGGCGGCTTCAAATGCTTTGATCGCTGCCTGCGGCGTGCCTTTTGCCGCAAAAATCCCGCGGTAAGGGCCATAGTAGCAGTCAATACCAAGCTCGCCGGCAGATTCGCAGTCCTTAAAAGATTCTGTAGTCATCCGTTCTTCGGAGCAGACCAGAATCGGCTTCACATCCCCGGAAGCCACAAGCGCTTCGATTTCCGCCGGTCCCACGGACGCGAGCGCGATATGTCCGGCCATCACGTCACTGTTCAACTGCGCCCCCTCGGAATAAGCAATCGGTTCAACTTTGCCGTCAAATGCCAGCTGCACATCAAGGCCGTCAAGGCCTGTGATTGTCATGCAGCCGGCTTTTACGACGCCGGGGTTCGCATCGATGTAATCAACCAGTTCTTTATAGTTGTTGTAGGGGGAATCTTTTCCCGTCACTATGACGTTGGTATCGTGAACCAGCCGGACAACCGGATCAATCCCGGCCATGTCCACATTGGATGCGCCCGTCAGCTGGGCCAGAAGCGGGCTCTGGGTGCAGAGCAGCCAGGTGTATCCGTCGGCAGGCTGCTGCATGGCATACTCCACACCGGTTGTGCCGCCCGCGCCGGCCTTATTGTTGATTACTGCTTTAACGCCGATTTCCTTTTCCAGCGCCGCCGCAAAGGTACGCAGTGTCGTATCGGCACCGCCTCCGGCACCCCATGGGCAGACGATTTCAATATTGCGTTCAAATGTCCATGCCTCTTCTTCGCTTGCGGCGCTGCTCTGCTCCGCCTTGGACGGTGCCGGACTCTGGGCAGACGGCGTCGCCGCGGGCGCATTGGAATCGGAACCGCACGCCGCAAGAGACATTACAATTCCGGCTGCCAAAACAACCGCCATTAACTTTTTCATATCTCGTTCTCCTTTTTGTTTTTTTCAGACTACGGCACTCTATATCGCCGTTTAGCCAGTGGCTCTAGTATAAAAGCATTCTGAACCAATTAGCAAATGCAATGTGTGCATAGCATGAATGCAAACATTGCACGAAAGAATCCCAGAGTTGTTTTATAGTAAACCCTTATTTATAAAAGGCGGTAACTGGCGGCGGCTTTTAAACCGGATTTGCATTTTTTTAAAGTGGTTTATAATGAGTTCTCTTGAACATATTTATACAAATTCAGCATCTATTTTGTTCTATTTTGACGTATTATTTTTTTCATGATGCAAATTTTCGGCATAAATAACGACATTTTTTTCATATTTATCTTAATTTTTTTTAAGATATTTTTATTTGATCTTAAGTTTCACGCGTTAAAATAAGCGTGCAGCGGAGCGGCCGAGACTCTTGATTCGCCAATTATTTTACAGGAGGGGACCAGATTGAAAATTGAAAAAACAGCCGTCGCCGGAACAATGGAGTCCAGCGATATTATGGTAACGCTTTCCCCGGGCAGCGCGGGAGGAATTGAAATTGAACTGGAAAGTTCTGTGGAGAAACAATTCGGAAATGCCATCCGCAGCACGATTCAGGATGTTTTAGCAGAACTGGATGTGAAAAATGCCCACGTGAAAGCTCTGGATAAAGGCGCGCTCGACTGCACGGTGCGCGCCCGCGTCAAAACGGCGGCTTACCGCGCCTGCAATTGTGACAGCTATCAGTTTGGGGGGCAGCACTAATGGATACATACAAACTGCGCCGCACCATGATGTTTGTGCCCGGAAACAACCCCGGCATGGTGAAAGACGCCTATATTTACGGAAGCGATTCCATTATGTTCGATTTGGAGGACAGCGTGGCGGTCGACCAGAAGGATTCCGCCCGTTTCCTGGTCAGCGAAGCGCTGAACTGCTATGACTACAATGGCATTGAACTGGTCGTGCGCGTGAATGACCCCCGGACAAAAACGGGAAAGGACGACCTGACCGCGATTGTCTGCACCAGAAAGGCTATTATCCGCCTGCCAAAGACCGAGTGTGCGGAAGATGTCACCTACTGTGAAAATGTCATTGCTGAAATCGAAGCGGAGAATGGAATTCCGGCAGGGTCCACGCGTATGATGGCCGCGATTGAAAGCGCGCTGGGCGTTCTGAACGCGCGGGAAATTGCCGTCAGTTCCAAAAGGCTGATCGGCATCGCGCTCGGCGCGGAAGATTATGTGACAGACCTGAAAACCAGCCGCAGTTCCGACGGGACCGAGCTGCTGTTCGCCCGCAGCATGATCCTGCTTGCGGCCCGCGCGGCGGGCATTGCCGCAATCGACACCGTTTACAGCGACGTCAATAACATGGAAGGCTTTGAGGCGGAAGTAAAGCTCATCAAGCAGCTGGGGTTCGACGGCAAGTCGGTCATCAACCCCAAGCAGATCAAGCCTGTGCATAGCCTTTACACCCCTTCCGACAAGGAAATCCAGAAATCCCTTGCCATTATGGATGCAATCAAAGAGGCCAACGAACGCGGCAGCGGGGTCATTGCCCTGAGCGGCAAAATGATCGACAAGCCGGTTGTGGCCCGCGCGGAACGGATTCTCGAAATTGCCCATGCTTCCGGCATTACTTTTTAAAGGAGCGAAAAAAATGAGCTTAGAACTTGCGTCGATTCCCCATTTGGAGGAATTTTGCGCCTTAGGCGGTATTTACAGCGATGAACAGGACCTTCAGCCCAAAGATGTGCGGACACTGGCGGAACGCTCCCTGCACAGCAAAAAACTGGTGAACGATCTGGAAGAGGCTATCCGGCTTTCCGGTTTGCGGGACGGCATGACCATCTCCTTCCACCACCATTTCCGCGGCGGCGACTATATCATCAATATGGTGATGGCCAAGCTCGCGGAGATGGGTTTCAAGGATCTGATACTGGCGGCAAGCAGCCTGACCGACTGCCACTTTCCTCTCATGGACTACATCAAAAGCGGTGTCATCCGGCGCATTGAAACAAGCGGCCTGCGCGGCAAACTGGCGGACGCCATCAGCCACGGGCTGATGGATATCCCGGTGATGTTTCGCAGCCACGGCGGCCGCGCTTACGCGATAGAATCAGGGAAACTGGCGATCGACGTGGCATTCCTCGGCGCGCCCTCCTGCGACGCGTTCGGAAACGCAAACGGGTATTCCCGCGAAGGCGATACCGGCATCATGTGCGGATCGATGGGTTACGCGAAGCAGGACGCCGAATACGCAAAAAAGGTCATCATCATTACAAACAATCTGGTTCCTTACCCGAACGCCCCGTTCGGGATTCCGGAATCGAATGTGGACTATGTCGTGCAGGTTCCGGAGATCGGAAACCCCGCCGGCATTATGAGCGGCGCGACCCGCTTTACCAAAAACCCGAAAGAGCTGCTAATTGCGGAATACGCCGCCAAAGTCATCGAAAACAGCGGCCACTTTTACGACGGATTTTCCATGCAGATGGGTTCCGGCGGCGCTTCCCTCGCGACAATCCGTTTCCTGCGCGAGGACATGATCAGGCAAAACATCAAGGTGGGGTTTGCGCTCGGCGGAATTACCGGAAGCGTCGTGGAACTGCTGGAAGAAGGGCTGGTGCGCAAGATTCTGGACGTGCAGAGTTTCGACCTGCGCGCCGCCGAAAGCCTGAAGAACAACCGTTTCCATCAGCAGATTTCCGCAAGCTATTACGCCAGCCCGTCCAACCCCGGCACAGCCGTCAACCAGCTGGATGTCGTGGTGCTCTCCGCGCTTGAGATGGACACCGGGTTCAATGTAAATGTGCTCACCGGCAGCGACGGCGTCATCCGCGGTGCAATCGGCGGCCATCCGGACACCGCGGCAGGCGCCAGCGTCTCGATTGTTGTGGCGCCGCTCACGCGCGGCAGAATCCCCACCATTGTGAATCGTGTGAACACCATTGTCACCCCCGGACGGAGCGTTGACGTTGTGGTCACCGATCAGGGAATCGCGGTAAACCCGACGCGCCCTGATCTGAAAGACCGTCTCATTGCCGCCCGGCTGCCGGTCTGCTCGATCGAAGAGCTGCGGAGCAAGGCGGAAAAAATTGTGGGGAAGGCCGACCCGATCCTATATACCGACAAAGTGGTAGGGATTGTAACCTACCGCGACAACAGTATTATCGATCTGATTTATGAGGTAAAGGAGTAGGCTGCTATGATCAAGATCCATACAAACAGCGTCTTTCTGTCGGGCGGTTCCGAAATCATCGACGCGGACAGCAGCGCGGAAGCCCGGCTGCGGAATCTGCACGGGAAAGCGGTTTCGGTTGAGGAAGCCAAAAAAGGGACTATTTCCTATTCCATCCTGAAACAGCACAACCGCTCCGCCGGCATGGAGAAGCTGCAGATCACATTCGACGCGCTCGCCAGCCATGACATTACTTATGTCGGCATCATCCAGACCGCGAAAGCCAGCGGCCTGGAGAAATTCCCGGTTCCCTATGTACTGACAAACTGCCACAACTCCTTATGCGCGGTGGGCGGGACCATCAACGAGGACGACCACATGTTCGGTTTGTCCGCGGCAAAAAAATACGGAGGGATTTATGTCCCCCCGCATCTGGCGGTGATCCATATGTACATGCGCGAGAGGATGGCCGGGTGCGGAAAGATGATTCTGGGGAGCGACAGCCACACCCGCTATGGGGCGCTGGGGACTATGGCAATCGGCGAAGGCGGCGGCGAGCTGGTCAAACAGCTGCTCTGCAACACCTACGACATCAACTATCCGCGCGTTGTCGCGGTCTACCTGACGGGCGCGCCCCGTCCGGGAGTCGGGCCGCAGGACGTGGCGCTTGCAATTATCGGCGCGGTATTTGAAAAAGGGACGGTCAAAAACAGCGTTATGGAGTTTGTCGGCCCCGGAATTTCCAGCCTGCCGACCGATTACCGCTGCGGCATCGACGTTATGACCACCGAGACCGCCTGTCTGTCCTCCATCTGGGAAACCGACGAGGATACCCGCGAATTTTTTGAAACCCATGGGCGCCCTGAGGATTACTCCCCCCTGCATCCCGCCGATATGGCCTATTACGACGGGCTGATCGAGGTCGATCTTTCCGGCATCAAACCGATGATTGCCCTGCCGTTCCATCCGTCGAATGTCTACGAGATTGATGCGCTGAATCAAAACGCCGGAGATATCCTGCGTGAAGCGGAAAAACAGGCGCAGACCGCCCTGAAAGGGCTCCGCCTGACCGATAAGATCAAAAACGGACGTTTGCAGGTGGAGCAGGGCGTGATTGCCGGATGCGCGGGCGGCACCTACACCAATGTAATGGCGGCGGCCTCCATCCTCCGCAGGCACAGCGTCGGGAACGGGGAATTCTCGCTTTCGGTTTATCCGTCAAGCCAGCCGGTGATGCTGGAACTGGTGAAAAACGGCGCGATTTCCGAACTGATGCAGGCCGGCGCAACGGTGCGCTCCGCGTTCTGCGGGCCCTGCTTCGGCGCGGGGGACGTGCCTGCAAACGGCGCCCTTTCCATCCGTCATACGACCCGCAACTTCCCGAACCGGGAGGGCAGCAAACCTTCCGGAAATCAGGCCGCTGGCGTGGCTCTGATGGATGCCCGTTCCATCGCGGCCACGGCGCTTCGCGGCGGCCTGCTGACGCAGGCTACCGAGCTTGAGGATGTGAAATACGACCATTCCGGCTATTATTTTGACCGGAAGCCGTATGAAAACCGCGTCTATGACGGATTTGGCAAGCAGGATTCCTCAGCCGAACTCAAATACGGCCCCAATATCGTCGACTGGCCCAAAATAAATCCGATGCCGGAACATCTCCTGTTGAAGGTCGTCAGTTTCATTACCGACCCGGTAACCACCACCGACGAACTGATTCCCTCCGGAGAAACCTCTTCCTATCGCTCCAACCCGTTGGGGCTTGCGGAATTTACCCTTTCCCGCAGGGACCCGTTATATGTGGCAAAAGCAAAAACGGTACAGGCAATGGAAAAGGAACGCGCTGGCGGGCATGTCCCCGAAGAACTGCGGGTCGTGTTTGCGGAAATTCAGGCGGCGGAAATCGTCGGAATTCATACGGAAAACACCGGCCTTGGTTCGGCCATCTATGCCGTCAAGCCGGGGGACGGCTCTGCACGTGAACAGGCCGCAAGCTGCCAGCGTGTTTTGGGCGGCGCGGCCAATATCGCCAGGGAGTACGCGACCAAGCGCTACCGCTCCAATCTAATCAACTGGGGGATGGTTCCCTTTGTACTGGAGGAGCCGCCCCTGTTTGAAAACGGCAGTTACCTGCTGGTTCCCTATATCCGCGATGCGATCCTGTCCGGCGCTTCCTCCATCCAGGCCTACCTTGTCGGAAACCCGCTCCGGCCGTTCACCATGCGCGTGGCGGAACTGACCCCCGATGAAAAGCGGATTCTGCTCGCGGGATGCCTGATTAACTTCAACAGGCAAAACCGCTCTTAAACAGGAGAACACCTATGGAAACAATTGTCATGGCGCCGGCTGCCGGCCGCAAAAAAGCGGAAGTCATCCGACTTTTGGACCGCCTTTCCCTCAGTTTTGACCCCAAGGTACAGGTTACCATCCTCTTTGAGGAAGACGGCGAGCCGCTGGCAACCGGTTCGCGGGACAAAAACCTCCTGAAATGCATCGGTGTTTCCCCGGAAAGGCGGGGGGAGGGTCTAGCCGCGGCTGTTATGACGGCGCTGGTGCAGGACGCAATCGCGGCCGGATTTTCCCACCTGTTCTTGTTTACAACGCCGTCAAATCAGGAGCTGTTTTCGGAACTGGGCTTTTACCCTGTTGCCGCAACCGGCGACGTCCTGCTGATGGAAAATCAAAAAAACGGCGTGCGGGATTTTGTGGCCTCTTTCGCCGTTTTGGATACCAGCGGCATCACCGGCGCGATTGTGGCAAACGCAAACCCGTTCACAAACGGGCACCTGTACCTGGTCGAAACCGCCGCAAGCCAATGCGGCGCGGTGCATCTGTTCATTCTTTCGGAAGAGCAGAGTGCTTTCCCTTTCGAAATCCGCATGGAACTCGCGCAAAAAGCGGCGGCGCGGTTCCCGAATGTGTTCGTGCACCCCACCGGGGAATACCTGATTTCCTCCGCGACCTTCCCCAATTATTTTCTGAAAGACAAATCCAGAACGGCGGAAATCAACTGTGCGCTGGATTTGGAGGTTTTCTGCAAATGCTTTGCCAAACCGCTCCATATCACACGCCGTTACGTCGGGGAGGAACCCTTTTGCCCGGTGACAGCCCGTTACAATCAGGCTTTGCGGGAAACCCTTCCAAAAAACGGGATTGAACTGATTACGATTCCGCGCAGGGAAAAGAACGGGCTGGCCGTCAGCGCTTCTCAGGTACGGCGGCTGCTTGCGGAAGGAAAGCTCGAAGAAATCCGCCCCCTCGTACCCGAACCCACGTTTTCTTATCTGGCTTCCCTGAAAAATTTCCCGGAAAGGAACCCTCTATGATGATATCGGAACTGACCGGCTGCGAACCCGTCGCTCTGGAGGAAATGCTGGACGCGCGCGAAGCGCGTGTGCGCCGCCAGCGACAGCTCCTGAAGCAATGGAAAGGTTCCCTGATCTGCCTGACTCTCAATATCGCGGGGCCATATAAGGCGTT
>JAEXAZ010000065.1 GCA_023394255.1 Bacillota bacterium
CCGTCATACCGTCCCAGATTGGAAGCAGCCTCCGCGCACGCCAGAATATAATAAACCGGCAGCGCGTATTGCAGCGGGGCAAGCGGGAACCGCACAATCTGCGCGCCCATGCTTTCATACGCCCGCATCGCCTCGTTCATCGAAGCGGTCACTTCGTCGGACAGCCCCTCGAAATATTCGTTCGGGACACCGATTTTCATGCTGCGGATATCCTTTTGCAGAGCCGGCAAGGCCGATGACTGCCCGCCCTGCGAAGTGGAATCCATCGGGTCGTACTGCGCAATGGCGTCAAAGACCAGCGCCGCGTCCTCCACACAGGTGGTGATCGGGCCGATCTGGTCAAGGCTGGACGCATAGGCGATCAGCCCGTAACGCGACACCGCGCCGTAGGTAGGCTTTAGCCCCACAATCCCGCAGAAGCTGGCCGGCTGGCGGATGGAACCGCCCGTATCCGAACCAAGCCCGTAAGCCGCAAGGTTTCCCGCCACAGCGGAAGCGACCCCGCCGCTGCTGCCGCCCGCCACATGCCCGGTGTTGTGGGGATTGACCGAACCGCCGAAATAGGAGGTTTCGCAGGAGGAGCCCATCGCGAATTCGTCCATGTTGGTTTTTCCAAGCAGAACGGCGTTCTGCTCCTGAAGCAGCTTCCAGACCGTCGCGTCATAGATTGGGCGGTAGCCCTGAAGCATTTTGGAGGCACAGGTGGTTTCGATTCCCGCCGTGGAGAGATTGTCTTTCAGCGTCATCGGGATTCCCTCGAGAGGGCGCAACGTCTCCCCCGCCGCAATCCGCGCGTCAACCGCTTTTGCGGTATTGAGCGCGGTTTCAGGCGTCACGGTAATATAAGCATGCAGCTTGCCGTCTTCTTTTTCAATTGCGTCCAGATATGCTTTCGTCAGTTCCACGCAGGAAATCCGCTTTTCAGAAAGCATCCGGCTCAGTTTTGCGATCATCCGTTTACCCCCGCTTTCTGACAAGGAAACAGCCTTCCTCGCCGCCGTCCACATTTTTGAGGATCAGTTCCCGGTCATAAGAACGGGCCACCACATCCTCGCGGAATACATTGGACAGGTTGTTGATATTGTCAAAGCCGGTATCGCCCACATCCGCGGCCTGAATGGTATCGGCAAACGCGATGATGCCCTGCATGTCCTTTGTGAGGGCATCCAGCTCCTCCTCCGGGACATACAGCTTGGAAAGCAAAGCGATATTTTTGATTTCTTCCCTCGTGACCATGGCGCGCCCTCCTTTATCTCAGTTTAATATGCACCTCACGCAGCTGCGCTTCGGTGACTTCCGCCGGGGAGCCCATCATCACGTCCTGCGCGTTGGAATTCATCGGGAACGCGATGACTTCGCGGATATTGTCCTCGCCCGTCAGCAGCATAATCATGCGGTCGATTCCGGGCGCCATGCCCGCGTGCGGCGGGGCGCCGTACTGGAACGCATGGTAAAGCGCGGCGAACTTGGTTTCCAGGTCTTCCTCCGTATAGCCGGCAATTTCAAACGCACGGCGCATGATGTCCAGATCATGGTTGCGCACCGCGCCCGAGGACAGTTCGACGCCGTTGCAGACAATGTCGTACTGATACGCCAGCGCGTCGAGCGGGTCGCCCTCCGTCAGGGCCTTCAGCCCGCCCTGCGGCATGGAAAACGGGTTGTGGGTGAATACGGTCGCGCCGGTTTCCTCGTCCTGCTCGAACATCGGGAAATCCACGATGAAGCAGAAGCGGAACGCGTCCTTTTCGATCAGATCCAGACGATTGGCAACTTCGGTACGGACCTGTCCCGCCAGCTTCGGCGCTTCCCGTTTGCTGTCGGCAATGAAATAGAGCACATCGCCGGATTTCAGTTGCGCGCGCGCGGCAATTTCCGCGCGCTGCTCATCGCTCAGGAATTTGTCAATCGGCCCCTGATACGCCATATTTTCATCCACCTTGACATATCCAAGCCCTTTCATGCCGATGGAAAGCGCAAAAGACTCCATCGACGCAAAAAAACTGCGGGGCTGCGAGGCCGCGCCCGGCACATTGATGGCGCGGACGCATTTCCCGCTGAACGGTTTAAAATCGCTGACCGTGAACAGGTCGCTCAGGTCGATGATGACCAGCGGGTTGCGCAGGTCCGGTTTATCCGTTCCGTATTTGAGCATGCTTTCCGCATAGGGGATCCGTGCATAAGGCGCGTCGGAAACGGCTTTGCCGTCCGCGAACTTTTTAAACGCGGCGGTCAGCACATCCTCCGCCACAGAGAACACGTCTTCCTGCGTCGCAAAAGCCATTTCAAAATCCAGCTGATAGAATTCCCCCGGAGAGCGGTCGGCGCGGGCGTCCTCATCGCGGAAGCAGGGCGCGATCTGGAAATAGCGGTCAAAGCCCGACACCATCAGCAGCTGTTTAAACTGCTGGGGAGCCTGCGGCAGCGCATAAAAATGCCCCTGATGCTTGCGGCTGGGGATCAGATAATCCCTGGCCCCCTCAGGCGACGAGACGGTAAGAATCGGTGTCTGCATCTCTAAAAAGCCTAATTCGGTCATACGCTGGCGCAGGAACGAAATGACCTGCGAGCGGAGAACGATGTTGTCATGTACTTTTTTATTACGCAAATCGAGATAGCGGTATTTTAAACGCACTTCTTCCTTGGTTTCCGTGGAATTGGCGGGTTCAAAGGGCAGCACATTGCGTGATTTTCCCAGAATGGTCAGCGAATCCGCCACAATTTCCACCGTGCCGGTGTCAATTTTGGGGTTCACAGTCTCCTCATCACGAAGAATGACCGTACCGGACACGGTCACGACACACTCTTTCGTGACGCCGGACAACATTGCGTCGTCCCTGATGACAACCTGAACCACGCCATAATGGTCACGCAAATCGACAAACTGGATGCCGCCATGGTCGCGGATGTTTTCAACCCATCCGGCGGCCCGAACCTGTCTGCCAATCTGTTCTTCCCTGAACGCCCCACAGGAATGGGTGCGATAGATGTTTTCTGAAATCATGTAAACACAACCTTACAGTAAGATTTTGATTGATCTATACAAATGATTTTCAGAAATACAGACACATCATCGGGTAAATATTTCTAGCCAAAAGTATATCATTATTTTTGGCTGTTTTCAATAACATTCTGAATTCCCTCCTCTTTTTTAGAAAAACTGTCGCAAGCGGGCGAAAGAACAGGGAGCTTTTTTGATTTTCCATACGAGAATCCCCCCGTCCGGTTTCATCGAGTCTTCGATATTGTGCGCGTCGGTTCCGGCATGAAAGGATATTTATGGAAAGTATGCCCGTTCCCGGGACGGCTTATCCGAAAAAGCGGGGCGGGGCGGGAAATCCCGCCCCGCTTTGTCCTGCCAGACATCAGCCCTCCATCGTGACAGGCGCCGTTTTTGCCCGGACAAGCGGCAGCAGGTCCCGCGGGGACGCTTCAATCTGAAACCCGATTTTCCCGCCGCTGACGATCACCTTCGGCAACTGATTCACCGACTCGTCAAACACGGTAACAAACAGTTTCTTCATGCCGACCGGCGAACATCCCCCGCGGATATAGCCTGTCAGCCGGTTGATCTCATCCACATGTATCAGTTCGACCGATTTTTCCCCCACGGCTTTTGCCGCCTTTTTCAAATCCAGTTCCTTGGCGACAGGCAGGACAAACACATAATTCGCGCGGCTCGCGCCCCGCGTCACCAGTGTCTTAAAGACGCAGCGGACGTCCTGCCCCAGTTTTTCCGCCACGCTGACACCGTCAATTTTCCCGTCCTCATGCGCATAGGTATAGGTCTGATAAGAGATTTTCGCCTTATCCAGCATGCGCATTGCATTTGTTTTTTGTTCCGCCATGCAAAATTCAACTCCCGAAAGAAATGGAAAGGAGCACCGGCTTTTTGCCCGGTGCCCTTTTTTTACATGCCCAGATATGCCTTGCGGACTTTGTCGTCCTCCATCATATCCGCTGCATTTCCGCTCATTGCCACACGTCCCGTTTCGAGCACATAGGCGCGGTTCGCGATCGAAAGCGCCATTTTCGCGTTCTGCTCGACCAGCAGAATGGTCATTCCGGATTGGTTCAATTCCGTAATAATATGAAAGATTTCCTTCACGAGCAGCGGAGAAAGCCCCATCGACGGTTCGTCCATCAGCATGATCTTGGGGCGGCTCATCATGGCGCGCCCGATTGCCAGCATCTGCTGTTCCCCGCCCGAAAGCGTGCCTCCCGCCTGACGGCTGCGCTCTTTCAGCCGTGGGAAATGCGAATATACATTTTCGATGTCTTCCGCAATCTGCGCCTTGTCTTTAACAATAAACGCGCCCATCTCCAGATTTTCCTGCACGGTCATCTGGGAAAAAATCCGGCGGCCTTCCGGCACGTGCGCCACGCCCAGATTGATAATCTGAGCGGGGTCGGTGGTCAGAAGGTTCACATCACCCAGCGTAACCGAACCCGAGGTTGCTTTTTTGAGCCCTGTAATCGTATGAAGCGTGGTCGTCTTGCCGGCGCCGTTCGCACCGATCAGCGACACGATCTCCCCTTCATTGACTTCCAGGCTGATACTATGGATCGCGTGGATTGCGCCGTAGGATACGTTTAGATCCTTCACTTTCAGCATTGGTTTTCCCCTCCCTATTTGCCAAGATAAGCGCCGATCACCTTTGGATCACTTGCAATCTCCTTCGGCGTGCCCTTGGCGATGATCTGCCCGTAATCGATCACCACAAGGCGCTCGCAAATACTCATTACAAGGCTCATATCGTGTTCAATCAGCAAGATAGAGATGTGAAAGTCTTTCCGGATAATCGCGATGACCTCCATCAGTTCAGCGGTCTCCGTCGGGTTCATGCCCGCGGCCGGCTCATCCAGCAACAGCACCTTTGGGTTGGTCGCCAGCGCGCGTGCAATTTCCAGCTTGCGCTGCTGCCCATAAGGCAGGTTTTCGGCGATATTGTCCGCGAGATGTTCCATATGGAAGACCTTCAGCAGTTCCCTGCCTCTCCGGTCAATTTCCGCTTCTTCTTTCCAGTAGCCGGGCAGGCGCAGGACCGTCTGCAGGCCGTTATATTTCATGTTCAGGTTAAACGCGACTTTTACGTTCTCCAAAACCGTCATTTTCTTAAACAGACGGATGTTCTGGAAAGTACGCGCGATTCCCGCTTTGGCCATTTGGTGAGGCTTTTTGCCCGCCATCAGACGGCCGTCCAGATAAACGGCGCCCTCTGTGGGCTGATAAACGCCGGTCAGCATATTGAAAATGGTCGTTTTTCCCGCACCGTTCGGCCCGATCAGGCCGACCAGCTCGCTTTCACCGATTTCCAGCTCAAAGTTTTCCACGGCCTTCAGGCCGCCGAATGTAATCCCGAGCTTCTCCGCCTTTAAAACAGATTGACTCATTTTTCGTCCCCTCCCTTCCCGGCTTTCGCAGGCAGACTGCCTTTTTTGCCAAGCAGCCTGTCGATCAGACGAGTAAGCGAGAACTCATAGGTGCCAAGCAGCCCTGAAGGCTTAAAGATCATAACAACGATCAGCACCACCGAATAGATCAGCATCCGGTAGTCTGAGAACTGGCGCAGAAACTCCGGCAGGGCGGTCAGGCCGATAGCCGAAACGATGGAACCGGTAATGGAACCCATGCCGCCCAGCACCACCATAACCAGAATATCGATGGATTTCATAAATCCAAAATTTGCCGCGCCCAGCACGGCGAGATACTGCGCGTAAATCCCGCCCGCGACGCCCGCAAAGAACGCCGCCACTGTAAAGGCCAGGACCTTATAATAAGTATTTGCGATTCCCGAAGCCTCGGAAGCAATATCATCTTCACGGATTGCCATAATGGCGCGTCCGTGGCGTG
>JAEXAZ010000139.1 GCA_023394255.1 Bacillota bacterium
GGGTACGGCCGTAATAGTGGTTGGCCATCTCGGCAAATCCGCGGAAGATCTGGGCGCAAACACGGATTTCCCCACGCGCCTCGCGAATGATCTTCCCCATTTCCGTACTGAGGCTGATCGCCAACTCCTCCCGCCTGCGGTCAATTTCATCCGCACACGCCGTCAGCATCCGGGAACGCTCATGCACAGGAGTGGACGCCCAGATCCGTTTCCCGTTCTGTGAGGCATCGATTGCTTCCCGCACATCCTCGGAAGTCGCGGCAGGGACGGTGTCAAGGAATTCCTGCGTGGCTGAATTCAAAACATCAATCGTTTTTCCGTCCCTGGAATCAGCCCGCTTTCCATTGATGAACATTTTCAATAAAAATCACCTTTTCTTATTATAAGCTCTGGTTAAAACTTGGAATTCGGATCATAGTACTGGTCAATATTCTCTGCGTTTACACTGACAGGGTCCAGATAAACCAACTTCTGTACAGATTCCCCGTCCAGCCATTTCAGAATCGTCTGCAGGGTAAGATCAGCGCATTCGGCAGGATCGTTTCTGCCGGTAGCCAGTATCTGGCCGCCTTCTTTGATCATACGGTACATTTCTTTTTGCCCGTCGGCACCCGCAATAATAATATCGGAGCGATTCGCAGCCTGTACCGCCTGCAGCGCACCCAATGCCATATCATCATTTTCCGCAATGATGCAGTTGATGTCCGGCGCCGCCATAAGCATATCTTCCGCCGCGCTGAGGCCGCCCTCCTGATTCCAGTTGCCCCATCCCTGTGTAAGAATCTCGAAATTGCTCTTATTGGAAGCGGCAAGCTGTGTTTCCGTGATGCCCTTTACAGCCCCCATTCTTCTGGACACACCCAGCGCGTTGCCCTGGTTTCCGCTGAGCAGGCCGATCTCAATTTTTTCTGAGCCGAAATGCTCCGCGACATCGGTTCCCACAAGATTTCCCAGTTCATAGTTGTCAGACTGTATCATGGAAACATAGTCCGCAGACGGGTCAATCGAGTTATCCATGATAAAAACCGGAATGCCTGCGGCGGTGCATGCCTGTGTAGCGGCAACCGCGCCCTTGGGGTCTTTGGGGTTGATTACAATCACATCGCAGCCCTTGGAAATCAAGTCCTCCACGTCGGACTGCTGTTTGCTCATATCGCCCTGTGCGTCGGCGGAGAATAAGGTGATGCCCATTCCTGCGCAGAGGTCTTTGAACGTGGACTCCTGGGTCGCAAAGTAGGCTCCGCCCAATGTCTGCATCGAGAGCCCGATTTTCAATTCGTTCAGCGGTTTCTTGCTTTCAGATGCCGCGGACGCACTCTCGCTTGGCTGCGCAGGAGCGGGTGCCGGTTCATCGCTGGTGGAAATCGCCGAGCACGCTGTGAAGAGAGAAACTGACAGGCAAATTGCCAACGTCATGCACAAACCCTGAAAACTTTTTTTCATTTTAACTGACCTCCTAATAATTGAGTGAATCAGAAAAATCCGGACTGTTTTACTCTGCCGCGCCAAACCGGCCAGGTAGTGCATTCTGGCAAGCCTGACGGCAGGTGACAACCGTGGCTGTGTCCCGGCGGCACTACACGCAGGAACCCGGCCTTTATACTTACTGCAGTTAAACCTTCTAGGATTTCTTGCTGCGCTGCATAAGTACCGCTACTATGATAATGACCCCCTTAATGACCTGCTGGGGATAGCCTGCTATGTTCATGAGGTTCATAATGTTCCCGATCATCCCCAGTATGAGGACTCCCATCAAAGCGTTGGGCGCCGAACCCCGGCCCCCCGACAGGCTTGCCCCGCCGATGACACAGGACGCAATCGCGTCCAGCTCCAGCCCGTTCCCGATGTTCGGCGATCCGACCCCTGTCCGGCCGTCGCTGATGATACCCCCGAACGCGCACAATAAAGCGGAAATCACATATACTGCCCATTTGTAGTACTCCACACGGATCCCGGAAAGTTTGACAGCCGTTTCATTGCTGCCCATCGCCTGTACGAACCTGCCGAAACTGGTGTAACGGAGAACCAGCCAGATGATGATAAAAATGATCACCGCGGTAACGACCGGAAACGGAATTCTGAAGATCGAACCTTTTCCAAACGCGAGAACAATCGGGTTTTTAATTTGGATAGGGGTTCCTTTGGAGACAATATAGGCAATGCCCCTGGCGGCAGTCATCGATGCCAGGGTTACCACAAACGGAGCCATATTCTGGAATGCCACGAAATATCCTGCAACCAAGCCCGCCAGCGCGGCGCACGCAAATGCCATCAATAAGGCGATTGCCAGATTGGACGACGCCGCATAATAGGAAAAGATGACCCCTGTCATAGCAACCACGGATCCGACAGAAAGATCGATTCCCCCTGTGAGAATAACCAGCAGCATCCCCATACTCACAATCGTGGTGCCCGAAAGCTGCCGCAGCAGGTTGAAGATATTCTGGCTCGTAAAAAATGCATCGGATAGAATGCTGGAAGCAATCAGGAGCAGTAAAAATACAATTGCCGGTATGTAATTTTTCAGGACAGTACGGGCAGCCGATTTTTGCGCTAGTTTTGAAATATTGACCCCATTC
>JAEXAZ010000183.1 GCA_023394255.1 Bacillota bacterium
GTCCCAGGCGCTTGCCCATTATAACGAACTGACAGAATTATTCTATCGGGAACTGGGGGTTTCCCTGTCGGAGGGTGTGCGAAGCCTTTACCGGGAAATCGTGAAAACCGTCAACAGCGTGCAAACCGATCTGAGTGTGATCAAGGAGGACCTTTGCGAACAGCAGGCGGCCCAGGGCGCGTTTTACTGCGCATATGAAATCTTTAAATGCATGTACCGCGTCGAGGCGCGGACTGCCACCCGCACCGGCCAGTCGATTTTTATCGCGCTGCTGACCGTTACCGACCAAAACAACCAGGTCCCCGAGCTGCCGCTGCTGGGCAAGGTCATGGATCAGCTTTTGGAATCCGTCCGGCTGTCTTTGCGGAAGGGGGATGTCATTTCCCGTTTCTCCGCCACGCAATATGTCCTGATGCTGCCGACGCTCACTTATGAAAATGGCCGGATTGTGCTTTCCCGCATAGAGAAGCGGTTTAAGCAGGATTTTCGCGGAAAGGAAATCAAACTGCATACGGCGCTCCAGCCTTTGGACCCGTTAAAATAGAAAGGGGTATTTTCATTGCCGATCAGAGGCGCCTTTCTGCAGCCCAGCACAGTCGCAAAAACGCTGGTATGCATCGATTCGATCGAACCGGCCGGGTTTTCCGGCAGGTTTTACAACCTTTATCTGCCGGATTGTGTCCAATTTCGCGGAGCTTTTGATCTGGTGGATCGGATGGACCGGATGTTTGACCAATTGGGGTTTCCGCATGCCGCGTTTCGATACCGTTCCTTTTACAAATCGCGCCCGGAGCGGTTCTCCCGCCCGGAATCGGCAGAAGCGGCATGTTTTCAGGATGAAAGCGTGTTTACGCGTGAAAAAGGGGCGAAGATGACGGTGATCGTGCAGGTGACCACCCGCCGGAACGCGACCTGGCAGGGGACTGCGTTTTGGGTGGAACAAAGCTGCCGCGTTGATTTTCAGAGCGCCTGCGATTTGATCCCTTTGATCTTCAGATCGGTCTCTTCCATGGGGGGAAGGATAGACCTGCTTGAATGGGAAGAAAACGCGCGGGAATAAAGGCGGGATATCCTGCCTTTTTTACTATTCTGAAAGGAATCGGAAGAAGGACGATTTTGCCTGATTGGCCGTTTCAGAAATTGCCCATACTGAGAAAGGCGGGCTGAAAATGAAGAAAATTGGATTTAGTTGACAGTTTACGGCAATTTTCATACAATAAGGAAAAGAATGGAATAAATGAACAGGAGCGAACCGCGCTTTTCCGCAGAATTCAGCCAGACGGGAGAAGGAGCCAACTTGACAATTGAAAAAAAACGGGCATTTTTGATCAACTGCTTATTTACCGCGTGCATTCTGACACTGGCCTACCTGTGTTTCAAATATCTTCTGACATGGATGCTGCCGTTTGTGATCGGCCTGATTACAGCCGCCTGCCTGCAAAGGACCATTCAGTTTCTGGCGGAAAAAACCCGCCAGAATAAACGTCTGCTTTCTCCGATTGTGGCTTTTATCCTGGTTTCCACCGTTGGAATCCTGTTTGTGCTTTTGGTATATAACGCCGCCAACGAGCTGGGCGAGCTGATTAACCGTTTGCCGGGGCTCTACCAAAGCGCGGCGCCCGCCATCACAGATGTGATGAACCGTACGCTGGAGCGTATTGTATTTGCGCTTCCGGATGAGATGGAAACGCAAATCCGCGCGCTGGCCGCTCAGATGCTGGCCGACGCGCAGTCGAATATGATTGATTTTTCCACCTTTGCCGTTGCCTGGGCGGCCAACAAGGCTTCGCTGCTGCCGTCCGTGCTGATTTCAATTATTATTACAGTGGTCGCGACCTTTTTTATGACTGTCGAATTTGACAACATCGTCAAGTTCTGCAAGCAGCAGATACCGGAAAAATACAGGGCGCAGGTGGTCTCCAGCTGGAATTCGTTCAGCAAAACGGTGGCGGGCATGCTTTCCTCCTATCTGCTGATCATGTTTATCACATTTATTGAGCTTTCAGCCGGCCTGATTCTGCTGAAGGTAAACTATGCGGTTCTTTTGGCGGCGATGATTTCGCTTGTTGATATTCTGCCGGTGCTCGGTACGGGAACAATCCTGATTCCGTGGGGCATTATTGCAATGATGATGGGAAAAACAAGTTTTGGAGCCGGTATCCTTGGAATCTACTTCGGGATTACAATTATCAGAAATATTCTGGAGCCACGGATCATCGGCAAACGTATCGGCCTTCACCCGCTGGTGACGCTGATGTTTATGTATCTTGGGCTGCATGTTATGGGGCTGCTTGGAATGTTTCTGTTTCCGCTTACGGTCATCATTCTTAAAAATTTGCAGGATTCCGGCGTTGTCCAATTCTGGAAAACAGAGGAATCTTTCAACAGGCCCGACCAATAGCCGGCGGTTATGAATCCGCGGAAATTCTGTTGATAAGGGGTGGTTCTGGTGGCTACTTTTCAGGAATTATATGAAACCTTGCTCAAAGCGTCTGTACAACGCGGACAGGCCGGCGCCGATTCGGTGAAAGGCATGGAGTATGACCCTCAGCATCTGGACTGCCTGCTGCATCCGGAAAAGCATCCGGTCATCTGGCAGCTTGCGGACTGTGACTGTCCGCCCGACGCGCCCTGCATGGCTTCCTGCGAGTTTGACGCGATTTCCCGCAGAGAAGGGGTGCCCCGGGTCGCGATCGATGTCACCCGCTGTGCCGGGTGCGCGGCCTGCGCGGAGAGCTGCCATTCGGGCAAGCTGACTGCTTCAAAGGATATTTTGCCGGCGCTTGAGGCGGTCAGGAACGCCGGGGGGCTGGCTTATGCGCTGATAGCCCCCGCGTTTCAGGGCCAGTTCAGCCCGGACGTGACGGCGGGGATGCTGCGCAGCGCCTTTTTGAAGCTGGGCTTTGACGGGATGCTGGAAGTTGCTCTGTTTGCCGATATCCTGACGCTGAAAGAGGCGTTCGAATTTGATCAGAACATCCATAAGGAGGAAGACTTTCAGCTGACCAGCTGCTGCTGTCCGCTCTGGATTGCCATGCTGCGCAAAAGCTACAGCCAGCTGATGCCCCACGTGCCCGGCGCCGTTTCCCCGATGATTGCCTGCGGCCGTGCGGTAAAGGCGCTGCATCCCGATGCGGTCACTGTTTTTGTGGGGCCCTGCCTTGCCAAAAAATCCGAGGCCAGGGAGCCGGACTTGAAGGGCGCGGTGGATTATGTGCTGACCTTTGAGGAGATGCGGGACGTTTTTGATGTTGCCGGGATTGATCCGTCGGAAATGGAAGATAAGGAACGTGACCACTCCTCCCGTGCCGGCCGCATTTATGCCCATACGGGCGGTGTGAGCGAGGCGGTCCGCTCAACAGTGGAACGCCTGAACCCGCACCGCAGGATTACGGTGAAGACGCAGCAGGCCGACGGCGTGAGAAACTGCAGGGAAATGCTGGCCGCTTTGACGGCGGGCAGCACGCATGCGAATTTCTACGAGGGCATGGGCTGCGTGGGCGGCTGTGTGGGCGGCCCGAAAGCAATTATTGATAAGGAGCAGGGCAGGGACAATGTGGCAGCCTATGGGGAACAGGCGCTTTATCCGACGCCGATGGATAACCCATATGTAATCGAGCTGCTTCACAGGCTGGGAATCGACACGGTGGAAACCCTGCTGAACGACAGTGATATTTTTACCAGAAAGCTCTGATTCCCGCTTGAAGCAAAGCAAAAAAGATGATAAAATCATTGCATAATATTCCGCAAAAGGAGGACGCCCCATATGCCCATGCATGAATCGGGAGAAAACTATCTGGAAACCATTCTGATTCTGGAGAACAAGAACGGTTCCGTACGTTCGATTGATATTGCAAACGAACTTGATTATTCGAAACCGAGCATCAGCCGCGCAATGGGGATCCTGCGCAAAAGCGGGTTTATCACCATGGAGGACAGCGGGCGCATCCTGCTTACGCCCGGGGGACGGGCGAAAGCCTCGGAAATATACGAACGCCATCTGCTGCTTACCAGGTATCTGATGCTGACCCTTTCCATCGATCAGGAAACCGCCGCAAATGATGCCTGCCGGATCGAGCATGTGATCAGCGCCGAAACGTTCGCGAAAGTCAAGGAGTATGTGGAAAGGGAGGATGGCAGGTGAGCCTGAACAGTGAGCCGGTGCCGGAGGAAAATGACCTTCTCCGTTTGATAGATGAAGGGATTTTCGGATTGAGCGGCGATGAAAAAACCACCGTTTCTGTTGATGTGGAGCAGATCTTAAAAAGTGAGCAGAAGAAAAAGAAATAGAAATGGCTGCCGCATAAAGCGGCAGCCATTTCTATACGCTGTACCTCAATCAGGAACGATGCTTATCCATCAGCTCTACAACTTCCGCAAAGAATTTGAAAATAAAAGGCAGCGAGCAGAACAGAAAGGAGGTGGAGATGCCGGCGAGCGTATAGAGCAGCGCAATGCCCATCGACGCTCCCTGCTGCAGATAGCTTGTAATGCTCAGGTAGAGCTGGAGGATCAAAAAAATGCCCATGACGACCAGAAGGACAACAAAGACGCCGTTGAGAAGCCTCGCGGTTGCATTCTGATAGCCTTTTCCGGGGATAGTGGCAATTGTCTCCGGAACTTCCGGCATATCCGGAGTGTCTGTAAGGTTTGGGGTATCCAGTTCTTCCGTGGTGGATTCTGCTGCGTCGTTGCTGTTCAGATCATTCATTTCACAATTCCTCCAAATAAAATTAATTTTTATTCATCCATTATAAGAATAGCAGAATTTGGATCATTCGTAAAGACCGGATAAAAGACTGTGCCGCCGGTGTCCGTTCCCTATTTACCCGCGGCTTTTTCAGCTATGATACGTTTTTATAGGATTCCAAAAAAATGGGTAAATATAAAGAAAAATCCCATTTATCCGGTTTGGAAAGGTTTTTTGCCGTTAAACAGGCTTGTCCACCGAAAAATAAAAGTTTTTGTCGTGTAAAGAAAAAAGCCTTGACACTGATATGC
>JAEXAZ010000219.1 GCA_023394255.1 Bacillota bacterium
GTCGGCAACAGCCTGCGCATAATCTGTTTCCGCAAGCGTCACAGCCACGATAAAGTCTGAAATCATATAAAAATAAGCGCTTTGCATCCATCTGTCAAAATCCGCTTCGGTCATGGCTTTGGGGTCGGAAATCATACCGGCCAGATACATGGCGTCATAATTACCGGTAGCGTAAAGCTCCTCCGCAAGCGCCTGATTGACCCTGCTTTTCCTGGCGATCGGCTTCATCGCACCTGTCGCAACTCCAAAAAGAGGCTCATGCGCACCCTGCCGCATGTATCCTTTTTTCGTCCGCTCCGTACCTAACGATTCAAGCTCTTTCAAAATTGTTTGAACATCCACGAAAATCCCCCTTCGGTTTACAAATACCCAGCCTGTTTCATTATGCCACGAAATCTGCATTTGAAATCAAGGTATATCGCCTTTTTACTTACTGTTCAATTCTATTTTTCCATGTATTTTTTCATATTCTTCGACACAGTCTCGTATGAGAATCAAAATCTGGCTGTTTGCTGAACGTCCCTCATAGTCCGCCACAACATGCAGTTTGTTTAGTAACTCCTCGTCAATCCTGATGGAAAGGCTTTTGGTAACCATAAAATCACCTCAAAATAAACATATTATATATTTATATTAAAGCCTTTATATGTTATAATGTGAGATATAGATGCAAAATATATTCAAAAAGCATCCACTGGAGGAAGAGTTTATGCCAGATTACAAAGAACTGTATTTAACAATGTTCAGGGCATCGGAGCAGGCGGTGAATGTCCTGATTGCGGGGCAGAGAGAATGCGAAGAACTTTACATTTCCTCATCTGAACCGGACTGCAAGGTCCTTCCGTTATCAACAGAAACTGACAAGGGCGTGGATGAGGAATAGCTCCAAATCCACGCCCTTACATATAAAAAACATAGCTTCCTTTCGCGGAAAGCTATGTCCTGTCTGGTCCGAGTGGCGAGATTCGAACTCACGGCATCCTGCTCCCAAAGCAGGCGCGCTACCAGCTGCGCTACACCCGGCTATTGATGCACGGAAAATTACGCTGTACCTGCCCGCGCCGACGGGTTTTTATGCTACATCGCATATGTCCTGCGCGTGTCCTGCGTGGGCGGCATAATAAACAGTGCATTCTGTATTGTATCATTGGGTATGCTTTTTGTCAAGCAGGCCCTTATGAGGAGGCTATCGTGAGGGCTTTTTTACAAAAACCACCGCCGCATTAATGAGAAGCAATACCAGCGCTCCAGTTAATGACCCAAGAATAACGCCGACATTAAATTCCCCGTTAATTATATAGAAAATTGATACTCCAAGAATCGAACCGACTATATTGACCCCGCCAAGAAAGGCTAAAAACCACTTTTGTATCTTTTTTCTCACTTCATCTTTACCTCTTCTATTGATGCAATTGCGTTAGAGACATCTGTAAAAGGGCGCCCACGCTCTGCGGACGCCCTTTTGGGCTTTTTAGAACTGCATTTTTTGCTTGAGATATTCACTCAGCGAAGCAATCGGGATGCGCTCCTGCGCCATTGTATCGCGGTCACGCACAGTGACACAGCCGTCCGTTTCGCTTTCGAAATCGTAAGTGACACAAACCGGGGTACCGATTTCATCCTGGCGGCGGTAACGCTTGCCGATCGAGCCCGCGTCATCATAATCGACCATATAGTCGCGGGACAGTTCGGCATAAACTTTGCCCGCGCCCTCGGCCAGCTTTTTGGAAAGCGGCAGGACACACGCCTTAAACGGCGCAAGCGCGGGATGCAGACGCATGACAACGCGGGTATCCTGTTTGCCTTTGTCGTCGGTACCGACAACTTCCTCATCGTAGGCGTCGCAGAGGAAAGCAAGCGCCACGCGGTCCGCGCCCAGAGACGGCTCTACAACATAAGGCGTATAATGCTCGTTGGTCTCCTGGTCAAAATACTCCAAGACCTTGCCTGAAACCTCGGAATGGCGGCCCAGGTCATAATCGGTGCGGTCGGCAATGCCCCACAGCTCTCCCCAGCCAAACGGGAACAGATATTCAATATCAGTGGTCGCCTTGGAATAGAAGGACAGCTCCTCCTTGGCGTGGTCGCGCAGGCGCATGTGTTCTTTTGTCATGCCCAGATTCAGTAAAAAGTTTTCGCAGTAGCTTCTCCAATACTGGAACCACTCGAGGTCGGTGTCTGGCTTGCAGAAAAATTCCAGTTCCATCTGCTCGAACTCGCGGGTACGGAATGTGAAGTTTCCGGGCGTAATTTCATTGCGGAAGGATTTTCCCACCTGCGCCACGCCAAACGGAATCTTTTTGCGGGAAGTGCGCTGCACATTCATAAAGTTGACGAAAATCCCCTGCGCGGTCTCCGGGCGCAGATAGATCTCGTTCTTCGCGTCCTCGGTGACTCCCTGGAAGGTTTTAAACATCAGGTTAAATTTGCGGATATCGGTAAAATTTTCACCGCCGCATTCCGGGCATTTGATATGGTGCTCCTTGATGTAGCTGATCATCTGTTCATTGGTCCAGCCGTCGGCGGGCTCACCGCTGACATCCTCAATCAGCTTGTCGGCACGGTGGCGGGTCTTGCAGTCCTTGCAGTCCATCAGCGGGTCGGAAAAGCCGCCCACATGCCCGGACGCGACCCAGACCTGCGGGTTCATCAGGATGGCGGAATCCAGCCCGACATTATAAGGGGATTCCTGCACGAACTTTTTCCACCACGCGCGTTTGACGTTATTTTTAAATTCAACGCCCAGCGGGCCGTAATCCCAGGTATTGGAAAGGCCTCCGTAAATTTCGGAGCCGGCATAAACAAACCCGCGGCTTTTGCAAAGATTGACGACCTTTTCCATTGTTTTATCAGCATGATTCAATGACGTTTGCACCCTCTCATTTTAGTATCCTAAACATTTATTATATAGGCAGAAATCGGCGCGGTCAAGGCTTTGCGCGCTTTTTACGCCCTATTTCAGCACGCCGGTATCCAGCTTGTCAAAGCCTGCAAGCAGTTCCTGCGCGATGGCGGTCAGCCTGCCGCAGTCCCCGGGACGGTTGCCCTCCAGATTCAGCGGCATCAGCGGGTCATGCAGCGACAGGCGCAGCAACATCCAGCCCTGCGTTTCTTCCCCGCTGAACGAAAGGCGCACGCCTTCGTAGGAATTCGGCGCAACGGCATAACCCGCGGCCTTCGCCCGCTCCTCAAACTGCCTGAGCACCTCTTTGCCGTAGGTTTTGAAATCCTCCGTCAAAAGGTTCATGCGGTATTCCCGGCACTCAAACTGGGGCGGAAGCGCAGAGATCAGGGCATCGACCGATTTCCCCTCTTTTTTGGACTTCGCGGCGGCAATCAGCAGCTTGACCGCCAGATAAGCGCCGTCGTCCAGAAAATAGTTTTCAGAGAGGGCCCCATGCCCCGAAGTTTCGATCGCGAGCGGGGAAGCAATGCCTTCGGCATTCAGGCGCTTGGACTCGTTGATCACGTTTTTATAACCGCGCTTAAACCGGTGATGTTTCATTTTCAGCGTATTCTCCAGAAAATCGGTCAGCTTATCCGAAGTAACGGAGTCGGTGACAATCGTCCCGCCCGGATACTCTTCTGCAAGAATGGCGGCCATCATCGCAATAATGGCATCCCGGTTGACCTCGGTGCCGTCATGCAGGACAGCCGACATACGGTCCACATCGGTATCAAAAATAATGCCCAGATCCGCGTGGTTTTCCACGGTGGCCTTGCTGATGGCGTCCATAGCGGCCTTGTTCTCCGGGTTGGGGATATGGTTCGGGAACATGCCGTCAGGCTCCAGGAACTGGCTGCCGGAGATATCCGCGCCCAGCGGTTCCAGAACCTGCCGCGCAAAGAACCCGCCCGCGCCGTTGCCTGCGTCCACCACAACATGCAGGCCCGTCAGCGGATGCGCGTAATCTTCCTCGGAAGCCACCCCCATGCGGATTTTTTCGCAGAGGTTTGCCGCATAGAGCGGCAGCAGGCCATAGGTTTCCGCATGTGCCGCGCCTGCGGCCTGAGGCTCCAGCCTCGCGGCGTATACCAGAAGGTCCGTGATATCATCATGTTCCAGGCCGCCATCCACATCAAAAAACTTGAGCCCGTTGCGGTTATAGGGCAGGTGGCTGGCCGTAATCATGATGGAACCGTCGAATTTGGTTTCCGGGTACACAATGGACATAAACATGGACGGGGTTGATGCAAGGCCGCAATCCACCGCTTTGGCTCCGCCTGCCGCCAGTCCCTGCAAAACCGCGAGCTTCAAAGCAGGTGCGGAAACCCGGGAGTCATGTCCCACCCCGATCTTCAGCTCGCCCGCCGGTTTTCCGGTTTTTTGGGACAGCCACCTTGCAAACGAAATGGAAATTACGTTGGCGGCCTCACTTGCCAGGTTAACAGGCTGCCCCTCCACACCTTCCACGGCAACACCGCGCACGTCGCTGCCGTTTTGCAGCTTCATCAGTTGTTCTTTTTGAATTGCCATTCAGATTCCCCCATCTATTCTTTTTCTTTGAATTGTTTAGAACTTTCCGCACGATCCCGGATATTCTGGCTGCACTTATCGATGTAATAATTGGTTCGTGGTCATGATGCCACAAGTGCAAAGCACGCAGTGGCATCATTGGCCATCAGGGTGGGAGCGGGCTTCGCGAGCGCATCGCCCTGGCCATAACCCGGTATAATAACCGCTTTGCGGTTATTATACCATAATCCTGATAAAAAAGTGTAGTGCAAAGAGGAAGAAAGCAGATTTTCTTCCACAAAATCTCCCGGCCTTTTCCTGTATGCGGCAGGCATCAATAAATCGGCTGTACTTATTTAAATTATGAATTCGACTTTTGTAACCGGGTTGATATAATGAAATCAATATGAATGATTCCGCCTAAAAAAATTTGAGCATCATATGGAGGTTGCGAGAATGAAACAGGAAGTCAGTATTCAGAAAATTAAGCAGGATGCCATGGATTTGTTTCGCGGAGGGTTTTTCTGTTCGGAAGCGCTTGTCAGTTCCTTCAGAACCAATTTTGAACTGGATATCCCCGAACAGATCGTCGCGATGGCCTCCGGTTTTCCGGTAGGCATCGGGCGTTCCAAATGCCTGTGCGGCGCCGTTTCCGGCGGCGTCATGATGCTTGGCTATTTTTTTGGCCGCACAAAGCAGAAAGACCCCAAGGTCGAAAAGAATCTTGCGCTGTCCAAGGAGCTGCATGACTGGTTCAGGGAAAAGAACAGCAGTCTCTGCTGTCGGGTTCTGACCAAAGGCATGGATATGGCGGCCGGGGAACATAAGGAACAGTGCATCCGGTTCACCGGGGAAGTCGCCGAGAAGGTGGCGCAGATTGTGGTGCGTGAGCTTGACTGCGTCAATACCGACGTTATGCAGCCGGCATAGGCGGGAGGCCATATGAAAAATTTGATTCAAAAGCTGCCCGTCCCGATGGCGGGGCTGATGCTCGCATTGGCCGCGCTGGGGAATCTGCTTCAGTCCTACTCTGAATCGGTACGCCTGTTTTTTGGAATCCTGTCGGCGGTGCTCGCCTTATTTCTCGCCGCGAAAGCAATCCTTTACTTTGGCGATATCCGCAGGGATCTGCAAAACCCGGTGATTGCCAGCGTGGCGCCCACCTTTTCCATGGGGCTGATCCTGTTGGCGGGTTACCTTGTCAAGCTGTCCGCTTCGGTTGCTTTTGTGCTCTGGGCTGCGGCGATTGCCCTGCACTGGCTGTTCATTCTCTATTTTACGGCAAAATTTCTTTTGCACCTGGACTTTCAAAAGGTTTTCGCCAGCTATTTCATTGTCTATGTGGGGATTGTCACCGTCAGCGTAACGGCGCCCGCTTTTGGGCAGACCGGGCTGGGGCGCGCCATGTTCTGGTTCGGGTTTATCGCTTACCTGCCGCTGCTTGTGCTGGTGCTCTACCGGCTGCTGGCAATCAGGAACTTCGCCAACCCGGTAAAACCGACCAACGCGATTTTTGCCGCGCCGGCCGCGCTTTGCCTTGCCGGCTATCTCGCTTCGTTCGAGCAGAAAAACGCCGCAATGGTCATTTTCCTGCTCGTCCTATCCCAACTGATTTATCTGGCGGTTTTGTGCGGACTGCCCGCTATGATGAAAGCCGGGTTTTTCCCCAGTTATTCGGGATTTACATTTCCGCTTGTCATTACAGCCATCTCGCTTAAGCAGGCAAACGGGTTTTTCGCCAAGGCGGGGACACCTGTTGGATTTCTGAATGTCCTTGTGCCGGTCGAAACCGCAATCGCTGTAATTGCCGTTTTGTATGTCCTGGTCTGCTATCTGTCGTTCCTGTTTCGCAAAACGCCCGCGCAAAAGCAGTCCTGACAGTACCCTGCCATACAAAAGCCCCGCGGAAAATTCCGCGGGGCTTCATTTGTTTTTTTATCCCTGCCCATAGTAGGCGTTGACACCGTGCTTGCGCAGATAGTGCTTATCGAGAAGCTCCTGCTGCATCGGCTCAATGGTACACCCTGACAGCGCAAGATTGTGCCACGCCATCATGGCGCACTCCTCCAGCACCACCGCGTTATGCACCGCGTTGGCGGGGTCGGCGCCCCACGCAAACGGGCCGTGGCTGTGCACCAGAACCGCGGGCATATCCTGCGGGCTTAAATCCAGGAACCGCTCCACAATGACCGTTCCGGTTTCCTTTTCGTATTCCCCCCGGATTTCTTCCGGCTTCATTCTGCGGGTGCATGGGATTTCCCCATAGAAGTAATCGGCCTGCGTGGTGCCGAGCGCGGGGATTCCCCTGCCGGACTGGGCAAAGATCGTCGCCCACCGGCTGTGGGTATGAACGATGCCGCCGATTCCGGAGAACGCTTTATAAAGTTCTATATGCGTGGGGGTATCCGAGGACGGTTTCAACCTGCCTTCCACCCGTCTGCCGGTTTCCAGATCCACAACCACCATGTCTTCCGCGCGCATCACGTCATATTCGACCCCGGAAGGCTTAATGACCATCAATCCGCCGGCCCGGTCAATACCGGAGACATTGCCCCAGGTAAACGTGACCAGCCCGTGTTCGGGCAGCTGCATATTGGCCTCAAAAACCTGCCGCTTCAGTTCTTCCAGCATACGGGGCCTCCTATTTCAGCTTCCAGGCAAGGTCTGCCAGGAAAAGCTGCTGTTTCAGCCCGGCAATGGTGGTATCTTTCGTGATATGTACAAACTCGATTCCCATCATTTCCGCCCAGTCCTCCATCTGTCCGGCGGTTACCGCGTAACTTAACACCGTATGGTGTGCGCCGCCCGCGAGAATCCATGCCTCCGCGCCCGTGCGCAGATCCGGCATCGCACGCCACATGACACGCGCCACCGGCAGGTTCGGCATTTCATAGATTGGTTTGACCGCCTCGATATCCTGTACAATCATTCGCAGGCGTCCGCCCATATCAATGAGCGAAACCACGATCGCGCTGCCCGGATGGCCTTCAAACACCAGCCGCGCGGGGTCTTCGCGGCCGCCGATTCCCAGCGGGTGCACTTCAATTCTCGGTTTGTCCGCCGCAAGCGACGGGCACACCTCCAGCATATGCGCGCCAAGCGAAAGTTCTTTCCCGCGCGTCAGGTCATAGGTGTAATCCTCCATGAACGCGGTGCCCCCCGGCACGCCCTCGGACATTTGCTTGAGGATATGGGTCAGCGCGGAAACCTTCCAGTCGCCCTCTCCGCCGTAGCCGTAACCCTGTTCCATCAGCCGCTGGGACGCAAGCCCCGGAAGCTGCTTCATCCCATACAAATCCTCGAAGGTGTTGGTATAAGCGCCGCAGCCCTCCCGCTCGAGAATCGTCTTCATTGCGATTTCTTCGCGCGCCTGATAACGCACGGAGTCCAGACGGTCGGTATTCAGCGTGTATTTTTCCTTGTATTCGGCTATCAGCGCGTCAATCTGCTCCTCGGTGACGGCATCAATTTCCTTCACCAGATCGCCAACCGCCCAGGTATTGACCTGCCAGCCCAGCTTGCGCTGAACCTCGACCTTATCGCCCTCGGTCACCGCCACATTCCGCATATTGTCTCCGAAACGCATGACCTTGAGCTTTTTGCTGACCGCAACGCCGACGGCCGCGCGCATCCAGCCGCCCAGTTTGGCCTGAACATCCTCGTCCTCCCAATAGCCGACGACCACCTTGCGCGCCATCCGCATACGCGCGCCGATAAAGCCGTGCTCGCGGTCGCCATGGGCAGACTGGTTGAGATTCATAAAATCCATGTCGATTTCTTCGTTCGGGATGCAGCGGTTAAACTGGGTGTGCAGGTGGCAGTAGGGTTTCTGCAGCAGTTCCTGCCCGTTAATCCACATTTTCGACGGTGAAAAGGTGTGCATCCAGGTAATAATTCCGGCACAGCTATCGCTGTAGTTCGCTTCTTTGATCAATTGGGTGATTTCATCCGGCGTTTTCAGCGTTGCTTTATAAACCACCCTGCAGGGAATCTTTTGAGAGGTGTTGAGGCTTTCGGCAATGATGGCCGCGTGCTCCGCAACTTTCTCCAGAACCTCGGGCCCATATAAAAACTGAGACCCTACAAGGAACCAAAACTCATATTGTTTCAAACCAGACATGACATACCCTCCGTCTCTTTTATTTCACAGTTTTTTTCAGTGCTTTCAGCCGTTTCATCACGTCGTTCGCGCCGCGGCCGAAGTAATCATGCAGAGCGCTGTATTCGGCGTACAGCTTTTCATATGCGGCGACATTTTCCGGAATCGGCAGATAAATCTGATCCCGCAGCTTGCCCATCGCGCGCGCTGCCGGGAAAACGTCGCCATATCCGCCGTTTTCCTGACCCGCAGCTACCGCCGCGAAAATAGCGCTGCCAAGTGCCGGGCCCTGCCTGGAGCCGGCAATCCGGACCGGCAGATTAATGACGTCCGCATAAATCTGCATGGTCATCGGGTCCTTTTGGGAGATGCCACCCGACGCGTAAAATTCTTCCACCGGCACCCCGTTTTCACGGAAGGTCTCGATAATTTTGCGGGTACCGAACGCGGTCGCTTCAATCAGCGCGCGGTAGATTTCCTCCGGCTTGGTCTGCAGGGTCATCCCAAGCATCATGCCGGTCAAATCCACATCCACCAGTACCGAACGGTTCCCGTTCCACCAGTCAAGCGCCAGCAGGCCGCTTTCGCCAACCTCGAGGTTTTCGGCTTTTTCCCGCAGGAAAGCATGAATATTTTTGCCTTCTCTCCTGGCTTCCTCGTAATAGGAGGCCGGCAGGCAGTTATCGATAAACCAGGCAAAGTGGTCCCCGACGCAGGACTGCCCCGCTTCATATCCGTAGTATCCGGGATAGACGCCGCCTTCCACCACGCCGCACATGCCGGGGACGGCATGCTCCTCGGTTCCCAGCAAAATATGGCAGGTAGAGGTCCCCATAATCGCCAGCATTGCGCCCGCGCGTTCAATCTTGACCGCCGGCACCGTGACATGCGCATCCACATTGGCGGCGGCAACCGCCGTCCCCTCCAGAAGCCCTGTCCTGGCCGCCATTTCGGCAGTAACGCCGCCCACGCGGGAGCCAAGCTCCGCAAGCGGATAGCTGAGCTTTTCCTCTACATAATTTTCGAGACGGGGGTCAAGCGCCTTATAAAAATCCTTTGAAGGATAGCCGTCCTGTTTATGCCAGATTCCCTTATATCCGGCGGTGCAGGTGTTTCGGGTCAGTTTCCCGCAGAGCGCCCAGACCACCCAGTCGGCCGCTTCCATAAAGCAGTCGGTGGCCTCGTAAGCCGCGGGGGATTCATCCAGTATCTGCCAGACCTTCGGTACTTCCCACTCGGAGGAAATTTTTCCGCCATAGCGTTCAATCCATTTTTCGCCGCGGGCATGCGCGGTTTCATTCAGCCGGCTGGCTTTGTCCTGCGCCGCGTGG
>JAEXAZ010000326.1 GCA_023394255.1 Bacillota bacterium
GATATCCACCATTTCTACCACGCCACGATCCAGTTTTCCTCGTGTCAGCATTCCACATCACCCTTACCTATTTTACCAAATTCAAATGAATAAGCCCAGCCATCAGCTGGACTTTTTCGACAGTCTGCGGCACTGCACAAATCTGTGCAGTGCCATTCCACGTCGTAAGAAGGGAACCATAATATATTGGCATTGACATTGGAACGTCAGGCATAAAATTACTTTTAATTTATGTAGATGTGTACGACTAGCAGTCTTGTCTAACATCAATATATCATCTGCTTTGATGTTAGACAAGACTGCTAGTCGTACAAACTGAGCATATTATTTTTACTTAATTGTGGCATATCTTGCTTAAGCCCAAAAATCTTTTTTCACTGTTATCAAAAGCATGGCGAGTATAGCCCATGTGGCTAGAGCGCCCGTTTGTGGCTCTGAAGGTCGTGGATTACCCCATATTAAAAAGAATCACCCGGCCTGCGGTGCAGGGTGGGTGATTTGTATAATGGTATGTTGCCAGATGGTAAGACACAGAACTTTGACTCCTACATTCCGATGCTTCGAATGCATCTGTAATGTATGAAAAAGAAGAATTTTTAATTATACAAGCGGTATGCTATAATGAAATGCAGAAAGGAGAGATGCGACGATGAGAAAAATCTTTAGGAGACTTCTTATAATCGCTTTCATGTTCTTGCTTGTATTACCGGGATGTAATAACGATAGTCCTCCCACCGATCAGGTAATAAGTCAGGGAACGACAGATACACAAGCGAATCTAAGTGATTCACTGACATCGGAACCTGTGACAAATTCCGAGCAAGCGTCAGATCAAGACACTGATTTTGGTTTCGAGTCCCAAACCGTAGTCCTTAACAGCGGTTACAAAATGCCCATCATTGGACTGGGTACTTTTACATTGGATAATGAAACGGCTGAGAATTCTGTTTACCATGCGTTGAAGAGTGGATACAGGCTGATTGATACTGCAAAATACTACAAAAACGAAGAAGGTGTCGGCAATGGTGTCCGCCGGGCGATTGCCGAAGGAATTGTCACAAGGGCAGACGTTTTCATCACAACAAAAATTCTCCCGTCAGGGTTTGGCGATTATGACGCCGCAATCAATGCGTGCAACGAACAACTGGGCCTCGATTATATTGACTTGATGCTGATTCATCAGCAAGGATCGGATGAAAAAAAGCTTTATAGAGCTATTGGAAAAGCGATCAGCGATGGGAAAGTACGCTCCTTGGGAATCTCCAACTACTACACCAGAGAGGCGTTTGATCGGATTACGGCAGATGCAGAAATACTGCCGGCTGTCGTGCAAAATGAGAATCACCCTTATTATCAAAACACAGAATTGCAGGAGTATGTCAGCCAGTACGGAACCATCGTAGAGTCCTATTATCCTCTTGGAGGCAGGGGGCACACACAGGATTTATTTCATGACGAAACCATCGCAGAGCTTGCCCAGTCGCACGATAAAACTTCCCCGCAGATTCTTTTGAGGTGGCACATCCAAGCGGGATACATTGCCATTCCAGGCTCCAGCAACCCAGAGCACATTGCTGAAAACTACGACATTTTTGACTTTGAACTCAGTGAGGAAGAAATGCAGAAAATCGCTGATATGAATACTGCGGAAAGATATGAAAGTTGGTAAGGAGACAGAAAACTGCCTGTAAAAAGCCGAATCTGATTATCTTTTGAAAGACGTCAAAAAATATTTTTCGTTGATAACTTAAATAAGCTGACGATTGAAAAGTACAACATTGAGCATAATCTGCTGTAATATAGAAAAGGTATTGTTATGAATTTAAAAGACAGCTTTCACCCATATGCTGCGATCACAATTGTTTTCTGGTCTCTGGCTTATGTTCTGACGCGATTAGCACTGCAATATTTTTCTATTTTTTCTCTGGGCTTTTTGCGGTATTTCATCGCCGCCTGTGCCCTGATAATCGTTGCAGTTTTCACGAAGATGAAAGTGCCGCACTGCGCTGATCTGCCATGGTTCATCACAGCAGGGTTCGTGGGATTTTTTCTCTACATGATTGCCTTTAATCAGGGGCAATCCACCGTAACTGCTGCAACCGGCAGCGTTGTAATTGCTACGGTCCCCGTTATCACCGCATTACTTGCCCACTTCTTCTATCATGAGGGATTACGAACCTTTCAATGGGTGGCTACCCTGATTGAATTTATAGGCGTTGCCGATTTAACCTTAATAAACGGTGTATTCTCCATCAATAAAGGACTCTTTTGGCTTTTTCTTGCGGCGCTGGCTTTGAGTGCTTATAATTTGCTTCAACGGAAACTAACCAAAACCTATACAGCCCTGCAGGCTTCTACATACAGCGTTTTTTTCGGGACACTTATGCTTGCAATATTTGCTCCCGCCTCCGTTCGGGAAATTCCCAACGCTCCTGCCGTTCAGTTTGTATATCTTGCAATTTTGGGAGTCTGTTGCAGTGCGATAGCCTATGTTTCATGGTCCAAGGCATTTTCCAAGGCAAAGCATACATCGCAGGTGAGTAACTATATGTTCATTACTCCTTTTTTGACAAGTGTTTTCGGCTTTTTAATTGTAGGAGAAGTTCCTGACAGGGCAACTTTGTTTGGAGGAGGGACTATTCTGCTCGGCGTTTTCCTTTTCAATTTTGGAGAAAAACTTTGCAGGTTGTCCTTTTATCAAAAAACTAAGTATTAGAAGGAAGTGAATATGCCAATTTTGTGCTTCCCATTATGTTTATGATCTACCTAATCTCTTAAAACGTATTACTTATAAAATGTTCTGTTGTTAGAGAAATTTAGCTGTTCATATTCAATATGTTTATTCTGTGAAGAAAGCAATCTAGCTTAAATTTCTCTGAATGGTAAATAATCTAGAAACCTTTTTATGGCTAAAGATGCAGTTTTATGGTTTCTCAACGCGAGCCCGATAGTGCGATAGGCTGGGACATTCAGTTCCTTCGTCACGATGCGATAGGGAATTCTCTGCAGAATTAGCTCTGGCAAAATGCTGATACCAAGGCCGCTCTCTACCATCGACATAACCGCGTAATCGTCCCAGGTGGTGAACTGGACATGCGGCACAAGATTATTGTGTTCAAAGATTTCCGAAATCTCAGCTTTTGCGCCCTTCTCCAGCAGCATAAACGGTTCCTTACATAATGCGTCCACCGGAAATCTGTCACAGTCGATGAGCGGATGGTTCTCCGGTAGCACAACGAGAAGCTTGTCCTGATGCAGTACTATCGTCTCAAAGTCAGAATGTGTCGGTAGCCGTAGAAATCCGCAATCCACCCGACCCTCCGCAATCCATTCCTCGATTTCAGTATAATCGCCTAGTAGCAGTTCGTAATCGATACCGGGATAATCCTTTTGGAACTGCTTGATGATTTTTGGTAACCAATGCGTTGCCACGCTGGAAAAAGTCCCGATACGGATAATGCCAGACTGCAGGCCGTTGAGCGCATCCACGTCCATCTGCAGCTTCTGATATTCCTCGCAGACACTTTTGATGTGGGGCAGCACCTTCAAGCCATCGGAGGTCAACCGTACGCCGCCTCGTCCGCGTTCGAGCAGAGAGACCCTCCATTCTTTTTCCAAATCTCCGATCATTCGGCTGATGCCGGACTGAGAGTAATTTAACACTTCCGCCGCTTTGGTAAAGCTGCCGCACTCGACCGTCATAATAAATGCCATATACTTTTGAATGCTTGTGTCCATTTACTCAACCGCCTCTTATCTGATTTTGTCATCAAATCTATGAAAATTATTCGCTTTTCAAATGTTTGTTTTGATGATACTATTAGTTCGTGCTTTTTTCAAGCATTATTTCCAGATTAAAGGAGGCACAGACGATAAAAAAGGCATATTATAAATACCTCTTTGCGCTGCTATTATTTGGTTCCAATGGCATTGTCGCAAGCCATATCTCCCTCACAAGCTATGAAATCGTACTGTTGCGGACAATGATCGGCAGTTTTTTACTGTTTGCCATTTTTCTGCTTACCAGAGGCAGGTTTACCTTTTGGCATTATAAGCAACAATTCCTTTTCCTCGCAATGTCCGGCTTGGCCATGGGTGCAAGCTGGATGTTTCTTTATGAAGCCTACAGACAGATTGGTGTTAGCATTGCGTCATTGGCCTACTACTGTGGCCCAGTCATTGTAATGGTTCTCTCTCCGCTTCTGTTCCGCGAAAAACTAACATGGCCTAAAAACATCGGGTTTCTGGTGGTTATTTTCGGAATTGTTCTTGTAAACCTACAAGTATTTCAGGCGGGGAAGACTGGCTGGGGGCTGTTTTGCGGTGGAATGTCTGCAGTCATGTATGCTCTCATGGTAATCTTTAATAAGAAAGCCAGAGATATAACAGGACTTGAGAATTCTACGCTCCAGCTTGTCATCAGCTTTTTGACCGTTGCTATCTTTGTCGGTATCAGGCAGGGGTTTGTCATTCGGGCTTTCAGCGGAGATGTGATCTGGATTCTCATTCTCGGTCTGCTAAACACTGGAATCGGTTGCTATTACTATTTCTCTTCCATTGTCCTTTTGCCGGTACAGACCGTGGCGGTCTGCGGCTATTTGGAACCTCTATCCGCCGTCGTGTTATCAGCCGTGATCTTGCATGAACCAATGAGCATGTTCCAAATCTGTGGTGCAGTCATGGTTATTGGTGGTGCAATCATCGGAGAATCGGCCTCAGTAAAAAATGCGAGTACGCTTTGACAAATTCTAGTGATTTGCAGATCAAATTCAGTCTGGGGGTACATATTAAGCTTCCGATTATTGATATGACATGCCAGTACGGGCGAAATCTGAACTTCGCAGTACTGTTTATGACTTGCTTAAGTTCTTAAAACGCATTATTTATATTTTATGCAGGAGGAATCTCATATGTTGA
>JAEXAZ010000004.1 GCA_023394255.1 Bacillota bacterium
GTTTGCGGCCTTCCCCATCCACAACCCATCCGTGGGTACAGACAGACTTGTATGGGGCTTTCCCCTTCCATGCAATGGAAGTCAGCAGCGAAGACTGGAACCAGCCCCGGTATTGGTCGGTGCCTTCCAGATAAAGGTCGACCGGCCATTTCAGGTCGGGATTTTCATAGACCACCGACGCATAGGATGTCCCGGAATCAAACCAAACATCCATAATATCGGATTCTTTTGTAAATTCCGTTCCGCCGCAATATTTGCAGGTTGTCCCTTTGGGCAGAATGTCGGCGGCCTCCGTTGTGTACCACGCATCAGACCCTTTCTCGCGGAAAAGATCACTCACTGCTTGGATACTTGCCTCGTCGACATGGTATTTCCCGCAGGACTTGCAGTAGAAAATCGGAATCGGGACACCCCAGGTACGCTGGCGGGAAATACACCAGTCGCTGCGGTCGCGCACCATATTGATCATGCGGCCCTGTCCCCATGGGGGGATAAATTCAACCTGATTAATCGCATCAATTGTCTGCTCTTTAATATCGTCAACCGAACAGAACCACTGCTCGGTCGCGCGGAAGATAATCGGGTCTTTGCAGCGCCAGCAGTGCGGATACTGGTGGATAATTTTCTGAATCGCAAACAGATTGCCCAGTTCTTCCAGTTTCTTCGCAATCGCCTTATTGGCGTCTTCCGTTGTCAGGCCCGCAAATTCACCGGCAAGTTCAGTCAGTTTGCCCTCGTGGTCAACCGGAACAATCACCTCAATCTCGGGATAATGCTGCGCGCATACGTCAAAGTCCTCAACACCGTGTCCGGGCGCCGTGTGGACACAGCCGGTACCGCTTTCCAGCGTGACGTGATCTCCGACAATGACAGGAGAGACACGGTCGATAAAGGGATGGCGATAGGTCATATATTCCAGCTCACTGCCAAGGCAGGAGCCTAAGATCTCATACTGTTCAATCTTAGCGGCCTTCATGGACTCTGCCACCAAATCTTTCGCCAATACATAGTACTCACCGTTAGCGGCCACCACACAGTATTCGAAAGCGGGGCCAACGCAGATCGCCATATTGCCGGGCAGCGTCCAGGTGGTGGTTGTCCAGATCACAAAGTAAGTCTTGCTCAGATCCTTTGCGCCCAGCTCCGCAAGCTTGCCGCCCTTATCGTCTGCCACCTGGAATTTCACATAGATAGAATGGCATGTATCTTCGGCATATTCAATTTCGGCTTCAGCCAAAGCAGTATCGCAGGTGGGGCACCAGTAAACCGGCTTCAAGCCCTTATAAATATAGCCTTTGTTTGCCATAGCGCCAAACAGCTCAATCTGTTTGGCCTCAAATTCCGGCTTTAATGTCAGATACGGATGCTCCCAGTCACCAATAACCCCTAAACGTTTGAATTCTTCCCTCTGGATATCAACATAGCTGAGCGCAAACTCGCGGCAGTGATGCCTCAATTCCACGGGCGGAATATTGCGGGACACCCCCATTTTTTTCAGCGCTTTGAGTTCGATCGGAAGGCCATGCGTGTCCCAGCCCGGAATATAAGGAGATCTGTAACCGTCCAGATTTTTATAACGAACAATGATGTCCTTCAGCACCTTATTCAGCGCAGTCCCCAAATGAATATTTCCATTGGCATACGGCGGCCCGTCATGCAGCACGAAGAGAGGTTTCCCCTCATTTTTCTGCATCAGCTTCTGATAAAGCTGTTCGTCATTCCATTTGGAAACCATCCCCGGCTCTTTGGAGGGCAATGCTGCGCGCATCGAAAAATCGGTTTTAGGAAGGTTCAATGTTTTACTGTAATCCTGCTCGGACATTGGATATATCTCTCCTTGTTTGTCTATTTAACAGATTCTTTAATCTATCGTCTGCGTTTGTTGTCATCACGCTTGATGTCGTATTCTTTACCAAACTTGAGCGGGCCAAACCGGGACTCACGGTGTCCCGGGTCCGTGGCCGGAGAATGAACCGGATCAGGCTCCGGTTCCTCCGTATAAGAAAGTCCGCTGTCTTCGGAGTATTCAAGCGGCTCCATCGCGGGCATTTCTTCTTCGAAGTCATCACCTTGCGGGAGTGGGACATCTGCCGGGTCGATATAGTCGGGTTCCGGCTCAGGCTCGGCTTTTTGCGCAGCGGCGTTCACGGCATTTTCATCCACAGGGATACTGCTGATCAGTTCCAAATGCTGCTTATACAACAGCTGCAGCTTACTTTTAAAGGTAGCCACCTCGCGCTGCATACGAAAAAAGCCGTTTTTTTGGCTTTCAACCGCCTGCTTGGAGTTTTCAAGTATCCGGTTTGCCTTTGCGTTCGCATCTTCTATAATGGACGCGGCCTTCGCCTTTGCGTCACGCACGACGCTGTCCCCCAGCTTCTGGGCGCCGACCAGCGCGGAGCGCAGGCTTTCTTCATCCTGCTTATATTCTTCCAATTTTTCGGCCAAAACAATCAGCTTTTGCTCCAGTTCACCCTTTTCCGCAAGAAGCGCGCTGACATCATTCGAAAGCTGAACAAGATAACTGTCCACCTCGTCGGCTTTATAGCCTCTGCCCATCGATTTGTCAAACTTTTTGCCGGCAATATCGTTTGGATTCAGCACAATGAAACATCCCCCTACTATCTTAAAATCTGAACCAGATTTATTCTCTTATACATATTTTTTGCAGAGAATCTGCAATCTGCCTTTTTTGGTAACCCTGTCAACGCCTGCAAATAAAAACTTGCCGAATCCACGAATGCTGATCACATCACCTTCGGCAACATTCCAGGAAGGCTCGCATTGGGAAGCACCATTCACAAATACAAGCCGGGCCTCTATGT
>JAEXAZ010000035.1 GCA_023394255.1 Bacillota bacterium
AATCTATGTGACGCCCCAGGATGATGAAATGTGCCTTGAAATCAAGATTTTTACGGGCGAAACCACCGAACGCTTTCTTTCAAAACTCCGAAGTCGTACGGGACACACGTTTAAGAGAATGATCGAAGCTTACGAAAACTCCATTAAATAATTAAATGGAAAAACAAAGACGGACAGGCAATTGCCTGTCCGTCTTTTCGTAGTTATCTGTTTTGCGCCAGACGTTGGACCAGTTCCCCATCAGGGAGCACCACCGCGGTCTGATAAGGCTCGTAGAGCACGAGGCCGGGTTTTCCGGAAGGATGTTTCCATACGTTCCGTACTTCCGTATAGTCAACGAGCACCTTTCCGGACTCCCGCGCCTTGGAATGGTATGCCGCAATCACGCAGGCCTGTTCCAGTGTCCGGTCAGGGACCTTCCGCCCCTCTGTTATCACAATGACATGCGAGCCCGGAATTTTTTGCGTATGAAACCAAAGATCGCTGTTGCGGCTTTCCTTTAATGTCAAAGAATCGTTCTGTGTATTATTTCTGCCGCACAAAATGGTAAACCCGTCGTCCGACAAAAAGCGGAGCGGGGGAAGCTTTTCCTCTTTCATGCCGCGTTTTGCCGTTCTTTTCAGGTATCCGCCGGCCGCAAGCTCCGCGCGGATGGCAGTCAGCTCACTCTCCAGCGAGGCGCGTGAAAGTTCGTCAAAAACGCTTTCAAAATACTGCTGTTCCGCTTCGCCCTGTTCGATTAAGGCCCGCAGCTTTTTTTCCGCGGTATCGGCTTTCCGGTACTGTGCATAATACCGCTGCGCGTTCTGTGACGGAGTCAGCCTCGGGTCCAGTTCTATTTGGACAGCAGGGCTTCCCTCCTGATAAAAATTCTCGAGCGACGCAATTTTCTGGCCTTTTTCCAGACGGTACAAATTGGAGTTTATCAAATCCCCGTAAATTTTAAGCCGTTCCCGCTCGGTAGAAGTTTTTAACTCCTCCCGCTGGGCGGCAAGCTTCCTCGATGTCCGGTCGGCCAGATTCACCAGCAATTTGAGAAGGTCCGCACTGCGCTGGTGCATCCTGTCGATGCGGTCGCGCTCATTGTAAAAATGATCCAGCAAATCGCTGTAGGTGTCGTAAGAACGGCAGACCAGCGCATGGCCGTACTGGTTGATGTCAAGAAACGTAAAATCCTTTGGCTTCCCCGCCGCGTCAACCAGCATCGTCGGATTTGTTTCGTTTGCCGAAAGCCGGTCGATCAGCTGTGACAGATAGAATTTCAGCCGAATGAAGTGTTCTTCCGTCAGTTTTGAAACGGCCACTTCCGCTCCCCGCGCCGCATGATGCGCAATTTCCCGGCAGACAAGGGGCGATACGCCTTCAAGCGCCTGCAGAAGCGCTTTTGACAGTTCCAGATCGGGGCCCGCCTGTATCCGCTCAATGATCTGCGCCGGCGTAGCCTCAAAGAGGCTCAGCCGGTTCTGAGCGGGCACAAGCGTGTACGTCATCCCGGGCAAAACCGGACGGACCCGGGACATCTCGTCGTTGATGCGTTTTATGGAATCCACAATCCGGCGGTCGGGGCCGATCAGGATAATGTTGCTGTGCCGCCCCATAATTTCGACGGCAAGCGTCATAATAATCCGGTCCCCCAGTTCGTTCACTGTCTCAAAATCGAACTGCAGAATCCTGTCCAGTCCGACCTGCCGGATATCCACAAGCTTTGCGCCGGTAAGATGCTTGCGCATCAGCATGCAGAACATCGGCGGCGATTTGGGGTTGTCCTGCGGCTGGGCGGTAAAATGCAGCCGCGGGTTGGATGCCGACGCGGAGATCAGCAGTTTATGGTTTCCGCCCTGCGCCCGCATCGCAACCACAATCGTTTCCTTGGCGGGCTGATGGATTTTATCCACCCGCCCGCCAAGGATCAGGCCGGTCAGTTCGTTTTTCAGTCGGTTCAGAAAGAGTCCATCTAAAGGCATAGTGTTCTCCTGTGTTCAGCTAATGTTAGAATTGTTCCATCTATTTTCCCGATCAGTTGTTTTCAAGCGTATGAATAAACCGCTCAATCCGTTTCAGGGCTTCCACCAGATGGTTGACCGAGTAGGAATAGGATACGCGGACAAACCCTTCGCCGCTTTGCCCGAAAGCGTCTCCCGGAACAACCGCGACATGCTCCGCCTCGAGCAGCTTCATGCAGAATTCGTTGCTGGTCATGCCGGTTTTTTGGATGCAGGGGAATACATAAAACGCGCCTTCCGGCTCAAAACAACTCATCCCGATGCGGTTGAAGCCTTCCACTACAAGGCGGCGGCGCATGTCATATTCGTCCCGCATCCGCTCAATATCGGTATCACAGTGGCGCAGGGCTTCAATCGCGGCGTACTGGCTGGTGGTCGGCGCGCACATGATGGCAAACTGGTGCAGTTTCACCATCTGCCCGATCACCGGTTCCGGGCCCACGGCATAGCCGAGACGCCAGCCTGTCATCGCGTAAGCTTTGGAAAAGCCGTTGACTACGATAGTCCGCTCTTTCATGCCCTCGATCGACGCGAAAGACACATGCCTTTCATCGCCGTAAGTAAGTTCCGCGTAAATTTCATCGGACAGCACCATAATATCGGTGCCGCGCAGGACCTCCGCAATTTCTTCCAGATGCCTGCGGCGCATGATGCCGCCGGTAGGGTTGTTGGGAAACGGCAGGATCAGGAGCTTTGTTTTCGGCGTAATGGCCGCCTGAAGCTGCCGTGCGGTCAGCCGGAAGGAATCCTCCGCTTTTGTGGCAATCGGCACGGGCACGCCGCCGGTCAGCCGGGTAATCGGGTCGTAACAGACGAAGGACGGTTCCACCACCAGCACTTCGTCGCCCGGCTCCACAATTGCCCGGATGCAAAGGTCGATCGCCTCGCTGCCGCCGACCGTGATAAACACTTCCCGCTTCGGATCGTAGTCGATGGAAAAACGGCGGTTCAGATAATTCGAAATTTCCGTCCGCAGCGCAATCAAACCGGCGTTCGCGGTATACCAGGTATGTCCTTTTTCAAGGCTTTCAATGCCCGCACGGCGGATGCTCCACGGCGTTTTAAAATCCGGCTCGCCGACCCCCAGCGAAATGACATCCTTCATTTCCGACGCAATATCAAAAAAGCGGCGGATGCCGGAGGGTTTCAGCTGCACCGCGCGCTGGCTCAGCACCTTTGAATAATCCATCACAGGGAGGTAACCTCCCTCTCGTCCTCATTGTCCTCCACCATCATAATTCCGCGTTCCTTATATTTGCGCAGAATAAAATGGGTGGATGTGGACTGGACCGGTTCCAGCGGAGCCAGCCGGTGCGCGACAAACAGCGCGATCTCTTTGAACGTTTTCCCGCTGATGGTCAGCGCGATATCGTATCCGCCGCTCATCAGGTAACAGGTTTCCACCTCGCGGAACTGCGAAATGGTATAGGCAATCTCCTCAAATCCCATCACGCCGTTGGGGATGACTTTGAGTTCGATTCTGGCGCCGACCAGATCTCGTCCGGTTTTATCCCAGTCGACCAGCGCCCTGTATCCTTTGATAATTCCTTTCTTTTCACAATCCGCTATGGCGTCCGCCACTTCCTGCTCGGAAGCCCCGACCATAGTCGCTATCTGTGCGTTCGAAAGCTTCGCGTTATCCGCGAGCAGTCTGAGCATTTTTTCAATATCCTGTTCTTTCACAAAGCACAACTCCTTTATGTTTTTACGCAGACGCTGCCTCAGATGATTTTCATCTGGAGCGGCTGGCGCTGTTTATAAAATGTAAAATAAGAAAACCCGGCGTCCAGAAGCATCTGCATCGCGGTGTCGATTCCCCGCCCGACCGCGTCCGCGGAATGTGCGTCGGAGCCGAGCGTAATATATTCGCCGCCAAGCTCCCGGTATCGTTTGACGTACCGGATTCCCGGCATGGTATCCCCAAGGGGCTGCGAAAGCCCGGAAGTATTGATTTCAATTGCGCGCCCCGTCTGCGCGACCGTACGCAGGATCTGATCAATCTGGTCCTCGTACCGGCCAAGGCCAACCTGAATGTTGTGTGTGCCCGTAATATACCGCAGCGGATAGGTCAAATGGCCGACCGTATCGAAATTCCCCCATTCGGCAACCTTGATTAAATAGGAAAAATACCAGCAAAGGTATTCGTCAAGCTCCCCGGCCGTCCATTCGGAAAAGTTGCTGAAATAAATATCTTCCCCCCGGGCAGAATTATGCTGGGAAACCATGACCATATCAAACGGGAACCGGCTGAGCACGCGTTCTGTAAGCTGCCTGTCATACAGCACATCAGACAGCTCGACACCCGCCATGACCGCCAGGCGCCCGTTAAAAATGCGTTTCGCCTTGTTGACGTCAAAGACGGACTGTGTGATCCTCATCTCGTACCTGTCTTTTTCGTAGTCTTTCAGTTCGCAGTGGTCTGTGACACAAATCCCGGAAACCCCGGCTTCGATCGCCTTTTCACACATAAAGGTAACCGAGTGGCTGGCATCAAAGGAATTTTCGGAATGTGTATGGCTGTCGAAAAGATTAATGAACAACGTTATCCCCTCACTTCTGTCATGAAGACCTGTTTCCGCACCGCCATAAGGAGAAATCCTGCTTCCTCCAGAAAAGGTATGAAATGTTATTTTAGTATAGCACAAACTGCTTGAAATAGTATAGTATTTTTGTAAATATCGTGTTATACTAATTCTGTTGTTTTGTCAATTCACCCGAAAAGGGGTGCAATTTTTGGGGAGGTAACACGATATGCGTGCTGTTTTAACTGTCATAGGCAAAGATCGGGTGGGTATCATGGCGAAAGTTTCCAATCAATGCGCGGACTGCAACGCCAATATTATTGAGGTCACACAGACCGTCCTGCAGGAGCTGTTCTGCATGATCATGATGATCGATATCTCCAATGTAAACTGTGAATTGTCCGAGCTGGTTGCCAAAATGGACGAACTGGGCAGGGAATCCGGCCTGTCGATTCATGTGATGCATGAGGATATCTTTAATTCCATGCACCGCATCTGACCTTCACTTTACATAAAGGAGCCTGTCTATATGCTGAATACCAGTGATATTCTGGAAACGATCAGAATGATACAGGATCAGAACCTCGATATCCGCACCATTACCATGGGGATTTCCCTGCTGGACTGTGCGGACGGCGATATCAGCCGGTCCTGTGAAAAAATTTATCAAAAAATCACCCGGTGTGCAAAAGACCTTGTCAAAACCGGTGAAGCGCTTGAAATGGAGTATGGAATCCCGATTATCAACAAGCGGATTTCCGTTACCCCAATCGCGATGCTGGTCGCCGCTTCGGGAGGCGACCCGGTTCAGTACGCGCTGACGCTGGAAAAAGCCGCGGTTGAAGTCGGCGTAAACTTTATCGGCGGATTCTCCGCCCTCGTGCACAAAGGATTTGCCGCGGGGGACGAGGCGCTGATCAACGCGATTCCGGAGGCATTGTCCCAGACCTCTCATGTCTGTGCCTCCGTCAATATCGGCACCACAAAGGCCGGTATCAACCTCGACGCCGTAAAAATAATGGGGAACATCATCCGCCGCTGTGCCGAAATCACCGCCAGCCGCCAGTGTGTGGCGGCTTCCAAACTGGTGGTGTTCTGCAACGCGCCGGAAGACAACCCCTTTATGGCGGGCGCTTTTCACGGCGCCGGGGAGCCTGACTGCGTCATCAACGTGGGGGTTTCCGGTCCCGGCGTTGTTCGGGCCGCACTGGCCGCGGCGCCGGAGAATATCGACATTACCGCGGTTGCTGAAATCATCAAGAAAACCGCTTTCAAAATTACCCGTGTCGGCCAGCTGATCGGTACCGAGGCGAGCCGCCGTTTAGGGGTTCCGTTCGGCATTGTGGACCTGTCGCTGGCCCCCACCCCCGCCGTGGGGGATTCCGTCGCCCACATCATCGAGGAGATCGGCATTGACATCTGCGGAGGCTGCGGAACAACCGCCGCGCTCGCCATGCTCAACGACGCGGTGAAAAAAGGCGGCGTTATGGCTTCCTCGTCTGTCGGCGGCCTTTCCGGCGCATTTATCCCGGTTTCCGAGGATGCGGGCATGATCGCCGCGGCACGCTGCGGCGCGCTGCACATCGAAAAACTGGAAGCAATGACCGCCGTCTGCTCAGTCGGCCTCGATATGATTGCCGTTCCGGGAGATACGCCCGCCGAAGTAATTGCCGGGATTATTGCCGATGAAGCGGCAATCGGCATGGTGAATTACAAAACGACCGCCGTCCGCATTATCCCGGCGATCGGGGTGAAAGACGGGGAGGAGCTCGAATTCGGAGGCCTGTTCGGCACCGCGCCGGTCATGCCGGTCAGCAGGGTTTCCCCGGCTAAATTTATCAACCGCGGCGGACATATTCCCGCCCCGCTCCAGAGTTTAAAGAACTGATCAAACTTTGCAGTCTCAATAAAAGAGCGCCGGGTCTGCGACTGCGGACCCGGCGCTCTTTCTATGTATCTATTCAACTACCTGTATCACTTCGGCCCCATGCGGGACCGGACGCGCAAGCAGCACACAATTTGCTCTATTGTAAAGCTTTCGCATACAACGTTTTGCCAGCCATCGGCTTTCAAAGATTCCAAATACCGCCGACCCGCTGCCGCTCATTAAAGAACCCAGCGCTCCCGCGCCCAGCATCATGCTTTTCAGTTCCGGAATTTCCCGCAGTTCCGCCGTATCCTCCAGCACGTTGCCCAAATGGGACGCGGCCCCTTTGACATCTCCCGCTTTGACAGCGCGGACAAGGCTCTCTACATCCGGATGCCGCACACCAATCAGCCGGTCATAGCGGCGAAAGCTCTCCGGCGTTGAAATCCCGGATGCCGGCTGTGCGATCAGCAGGAGGCAGTCCGGCAAATCCGGCAGCGGCTCAAACCGTTCCCCGATGCCCCGCGCCCTCCTGGTTCCCCCCGCGAGGCAAAACGGCACATCCGCGCCGACCGTTACGCCAATCCGGCAGAGGGCCTCCAAATCCGCATTGACCTCATAAAGCACGTTCAAAGCCGCCAATACCCCCGCGGCATCGGCGCTGCCGCCGCCCAGACCGGCCTGCACAGGCACCCTCTTGCAGATATCAATTTCAATCCCGCGGTCGTCAATTCCAAAGGTATCAAAAAATTTCAGAGCTGCAATATAAGCATGATTTGTTTCATCGCATGGGACGCGCGGGCGGTCGCAGAAGACCAGGATTCCATCCTGAACCCGCTTTTTAACGGTGATCGTGTCGCACAAGTCGATTGCCTGCAAAACGGTATCCATTTCATGATATCCATTCGGCAGGATGCCGGTAATATCAAGGGAAAGATTGATTTTGCCGGGGGCGCCTGCGACCACTGACTTTTTCATATCTGATTTCCTCCGTTTATGCGGACGGTCAAATGGTAACCGCCACAGGGATATTGGATTGGGCGACGGCAACCGCCTCTTTCCCCAAAACTTCCGCGGCCAGTCGTGCAAGATAATCCACCACAAACGTCTCGGTCCCGAAATGCCCCGCGTCAACCAGTGTGATTCCCCTGTGCACCGCATCCAGCATGACATCGTGTTTTACATCGCCGGTAACAAATGCCTGGCAGCCGGAGGCGGCAACCGCCTCCAAAAGGCTGCCGCCGCTTCCCCCGCAGACCGCGACCCGCTCGATCGCCTGTCCGCCGTCGCAATACCGCACCGCGTCCGCGTCCAGCATCCGCTTGGTATAATATGCAAATTCCGGCGGCGTCATTCCACGCGGGAGGGCGCCCACGCGGCCCAGCCCTTCGCCGTTTTCCAGCAGTTCAATATTTTCAAGCGCCAGTTTCTGCGCCAGAATATCGTTCACACCGCCTTTCGCAAGATCGAGGTTGGTATGGGCACTGATCACCGAGATGTTTTCCCGTATCAGCTTCCAGACCAGCGAATCCGCTGTCACCCGTTTCATCGGATGGAAAATAACCGGATGATGGGTAATAATGAGGTTCGCGCCGCGCGCCGCGGCCTCCGCAATCACCGCGTCGGTCACATCGAGCGCCGCCAGCGCAAACGTAACCCGCGCCGCCGGGTCCCCAACCAGCAATCCCGGGTTATCAAACTCCATGGCAAGAGAAAAATCAGCCGCGCGGTGGATTCGGTCATACACATCCTGCACAGTCATTGCGCAACTCTCCTTCCAGTTGTTCAAGCAGCAGACGGTACTGCGCCAGCTCTTCGCTGTTTCCCGCCGCTTTCGAAAGCCCCTCCACCCTTTCCCTGACGGAGCGGGCCGTTTTGGCAAGGTACGCTTTTGCGTCTTCGCTGTTTTGATGAAGCAGCTTGCCCGTATAAGCGAACAGGGGATCCATTTCCCGCGGGGCGCCGGTGTAGCCGGCTTCGATCACCGTATAGGGGAAATCCCCCGAAATGACGGCATGCTCCCTGCTGATCACAAACCCGCCCCGGCAGAGGCTTTGCCGGAGCCGTTCCGGCTTGGTCATCGGCTGGAGCAAAAAATGCAGGTTCTGATCGCGCGTCCATTCGGCGGAATCAATGATGTCCCAAATCAGTTCCCCGCCCATGCCGGCGATGACAATGTCATCCACTTCTTCCCGGCGCAAACCGGAAAGTCCATCGCACCGCAGCAGTTTCACTTTGTCCGCCACACCGCAGGAAGACAAAGTGAAAGCCGCCTTTTTCAGCGGCTTTTCATGAATATCGCAGGCATAGCCGAACCGGATTCGTCCGGTTGCGGCAAGCCACGCGATCAGATACCCATGATCGGTTCCAATGTCCGCGCAGCGGACGCCGTCACGCACCAGGGACGCAATCGCGGCCAGGCGCTGATCCAGTTTTGGAAGCGTCCTCATCAGGCCTCTTTCTGCTGGTGTGCGTTGAGTCTTTCCAGCAGTTCCTCACAGTCGACCCCATGGACCTCGCATGCTTCTTCAATGCTTTCGCCACGGGAAGCCGGGCAGCCCAGGCAATGCATCCCCATGTCCAAAAAATATTCCGCTAAGGACATATTGGAATCCAGCACTTCTCCAATCAGCGTATCTCTTGTATAGACCATAATTTTATCCCCCATTTTAAATTTTATAATTTATAAAATATGTTTGTTTTCTTTATTATACCATAATCTCAGCGGAAATGATCAACATATTATGAATTTTTCTCGCGTGTAAAAAAAGGCTGTACGGCCTTTTCCCGATGAAAAAGCCGCCGTATAAAACGGCGGCCTGATTGTTAAAAAAAATCAGTTCTGAGATTCTTTCATTTTTGCAAAGCACTCAGAGCAATAGACCGGACGGTCTTCACGAGGCTGGAAAGGAACTTTTGCTTCGCGGCCACAGCTCGCGCAGATAGCGGTATACATTTCTCTCTGGGGTCTGGCGTTGTTCTTGCGCGCATCACGGCAGGCTTTGCAGCGCTGAGGCTCATTTACGAAGCCTCTCTCCGCATAGAACTCCTGTTCACCAGCGGTGAAGACAAACTCGGCTCCGCACTCTTTGCATGTTAATGTTTTGTCTGTGTACATTTTGATATACCTCGCTTAATTTTTGATTTACCCGCTGGACTGAGTGGACCGAGATTGAAAACAAGCTCTGCCAAAGGCGCCAAAGGGTATATATGCAATCCCTCTCGGGACTGTCACAAAATAGGTACGCGGTTTGTTTACTCGTAAGTAAACACCGTCCGCAGCTTTCGCCGAACTCGCTGCAAGGCATTGTCAACAGCTTTCGTGGATGAACCGAGATTAGTTGCCATTTCATCGTAGGAATAGGAGCTGAGATAAAGTTTTAAGACCTGCCGCTCGAAGATAGACAAAAGGTTCTCTATGCGCCTGTTCCGCGCATCTGCTTCCTCACTTTGAATCACCAGAAACTCAGGGTCGCTCCGGACAGAAGAATCCGCCAGCTGTTCTTCTGAAACTTCAGAATCGTTCAAAGAAAGATACCCGCGCATAGGAGCGTTTTTGTCCCTCATATGCGCCGCGATTGCACTGTTTAGCTTATTGTTAACGCAGACAGCAACAAATGTCTTGAAGCTGCCTTCCAGATCACTGCGATAATTCCGGACTGCTTTCAGCAGGGCAATCATCCCCTCCTGAAACAAATCATCCTCATCAAGGCCCGATTTTGCATAGGCACGCGCCCTTAGATAAACCAGGGGAACATATCGCTGAATCAGATTGGTCAATGCCTCGTCGCTTCCCTCTTTAGCAAGCAATGCAAGCATCTCATCGGACTTTTCTTCAAAAATTTCGGATTTTGAGGATGCATTCATCAAAATTCTCCCGACCTATGCGACCAACGCCACTAACTAAACTGATACAACTGTTAGTATAGCGATTAAAGATGATTTTGTCAAGATATTTTTAAAAATCAGGCGTTGATTCTCGTTTTTTTTGTGAATTTTTCCATATTTAGTCCCGGATCGTTATATCTTTCAGCCACTCAAACTTTAGAATCCTAACGGTAGAGATTGCGGTTTTCAAAATTTCATCACATTTCAGGCAAAGAAATACCGCCCATGCGGGCCAGTGCAGAACGAACCCCGTGAAGAATCCAAGCGGGACCGCAACTCCCCAAAGAAACGCAACCTCACACACCAGAACAAATTTAGCGTCTCCCCCCGCCCGCAGAATCCCGATCATTCCGACGACAGCCAGCGACTGGAAAAACACGATCAGCGCGCCTACCCGGTTGATTGAAAGCGCAATTTGGACGGTATCGGGGGCGAAGTGATAAAACGATACGATCAGCGGGCTCGCCAGCAGGGTGACCCCCGCCGAAACAAGGCCGAGCAGGACGGAAAGCATATAGAGTTTAACCGATCTTTGTTTTGCAAGTTCGTAATCTCCGGCGCCGATTGTATTTCCGACAACCGTAAGTGCAGCATTGCCAACACCGAAAATAATAACCGTTACCAACTGGTTGAGCACTGTATAAATGCTGTTTGCGGCCACAAAATTCGTACCCATCCGACCGATGACGACCGCCGCCATCGACGCCCCGAGGCCCCACATGATCTCGTTGCCGACGACCGGGGCGGACAGGGCCCCGTATTTCTTATACAGCATCCGGTTGCAGGGCAGCAGGTTTTTCAGCCGGAAACAAATCTTCGTTTCTCTGAACAGGATATAATATGCGGCAATGGCAAATTCCGTGCAGCGGGCGCAGACCGTCGCAAGCGCTCCCCCCTGAATTCCCATCGCGGGCGCCCCGAACTTTCCGAAAATCAGCATATAGTTGAGGGAAGTGTTGACAATCAGGGAAGTCAGATAGACCGCCACCGAAATATTGACGGTTCCGACCGAGCGCAGCATCATAATCGAAATATTTGCGAGCGCGTAAAGCGGATAGGACCAGCCGATGATGCGCAGATACTGCGAACCATATTCGATTACGGCGGGTTCGGTCGTAAAAATCCCCATAAAAGTCTCCGGCGCCAGCAGCGCAATGCTTCCGAAGAGGATCGACGCGGCAAACCCGATCTTAAAGGTGATCGCTTCCACCCGCCTGATTACCCCGACATCTTTTTTGCCCCAATACTGCGCAATCAGCACATTCGCTCCTCCGGAAACGCCGAAGCAGAGGATCATCAGCATAAACCCGAGCTGGTTGGCGATCGAGGTGGCGGACAGCTGTGTTTCCCCAAGCTGGCCGATCATTAATGTGTCCATCATTGAAACCATGACCGTAATCAGATTCTGAAGCGCGATCGGCAGGGCAATCGCGGCCAGCATCTTATAAAAGCCTTTTTCACTGATCATAAATTTCATGTCTTTCCCTCATTGTCAATCAAATGCAGAAAACAGGCGGGCCTGAAAGCCCGCCGTCGTCTTATTTTTCCTCGATGGTCACTTTGTTGATCAAAACGCTCTGAACCGGTTTATCATTCTCATCGGTTTCAACGGCGGCAATTTTGTCCACCACATCCATCCCTTCGGTTACAAAGCCGAACACCGTATGTTTGTTATCCAGATGGGGGGTTCCGCCTTCCTGCTGATACATGGCCATAACCGGCTCCATCTTTTCCGAATACTCCTCCGGGACGCCCGCGGCCTGTTTCGCGCTCAGGGTTTGATTCAGCTCATCGATCATCTTGTTGAGGTCTTCCTCGGATTTCCCGGCTTCCTGGGCTTCCTCAAGCTGTTTTGTCGCTTCATAGACTTCCTTGTTCATATACATCTGCAGCAGGTACTGGGACTGTTCGGAATCATCCGTAAACGCCGTTTTGTTCTGAACAATGAAAAACTGGCTGCCGTTTGTATCGGCTCCGGCATTCGCCATTGAAAGGGAACCCCTGAAATTATGCAGAAGATCCGAGAACTCATCCTCGAACGGCTTGTTCCAGAAGCTCTCTCCGCCCGTCCCGTCGCCCTTCGGGTCGCCGCCCTGAATCATGAAGTCACTGATGACACGGTGGAAAGTCAGGCCGTCATAGTAACCTTTTTTCGCAAGCCCGATAAAATTTTCCACAGCCTTCGGGGCCTGTTCCGGGAACAGCCGGATTTTAATCGTCCCTTCGCTGGTCTCCATAACGGCCACGGGAAGATCCGCATAGTCCCCCGTCCCGGCATAAAGCGCCTCCAATTCAGCCTGAAATGCTTCGATATCCACCGGCTCTGAAGATTCTTCAGACGGCGCGGCCTCGGAAGGCGCTGTATCCTCCGCGGAAGACTGGGACGAGGCATCCGCAGAAGAAGACGCTTCGGAATTTCCCTTTGCGCCGCAGGCGGTAAGTGACGCCGCAGCC
>JAEXAZ010000100.1 GCA_023394255.1 Bacillota bacterium
GTATTTTACCGGCGGATGAAATCGGGGAAGGGGAACGCCGTTTATGGCGAACGTAACTTTGATACAGGATGGACTCCGGAAGCGGTGTTCACTCCCGGCGGGAACGCCTTTGATGCCGCTTCTGCAGCGGGAAGCAGGCTTCACTTTTCCCTGCGGGGGAAACCATACCTGCGGGAAATGCCGGGTCAGGGTGTCCGGCGGGATATCGGCAATAACGCCTCACGAACATGCGCTTTTGAGCGATGCGGCGGAAGGGGAGCGGCTTGCCTGTTTTCTCACCGTCCTGGGAGACTGTGAAGTGATGATCGGTTCGCAGGGCGCGGCGCAGATCGTCACTGACGCGGATGCGGTGCGGATACCGCTTGATCCCGGCTACGCTGGGTTTGGCGCGGCTTTTGACATTGGGACGACAACGGTGGCCTGCTACCTGTTTTCTTCGGAGCGGGAAAGGCCGCTGGCCTCTCTGGCCGGGCAAAACCGCCAGAGTCCCTTTGGAGCGGACGTGATTTCCCGCATCGAGGCTTGCAAAAACGGCGCGCTTTTACAGCAGCGGGATGTGATACGCGCGCAAATGGCGGAAATGCTGGAAACGCTCTGTGAGCGTGAAGGGGCCGCACTTTCCGGCCTTCAAAGAATTGTGGCGACAGGCAACACCGTTATGCTGCATCTGCTGGCGGGGCTTGACCCGTCGGGGCTTGCGGCGGCGCCGTTTACGCCGGAATCCCTGTTCGGCGGCTGGCAGGGCTGGCAGCTTGACGGATTCCCCAACGCGCAAATTTACCTGCCGGACTGCATATCCGCGTTTGTGGGCGCGGATATTGCCTGTGGCATTCTTGCGTCGGGCATGCGGGACCGCGGCGGCGTTTCTCTCTTGCTGGATATCGGCACCAACGGCGAAATGGCGCTGTCCGACGGAACATTTTTAACCAGCTGTTCGGTAGCGGCAGGACCGGCGTTTGAAGGAGCCGGTATTTCCTGCGGGAGCGGCGCGGCGGCCGGTGCGATTTCTTCGGTACGCATCGGGCAGGACGGCTTGCAGTATGAGGTAATCGGCGGGGGAAAAGCACACAGCATATGCGGGTCGGGCCTTATAGATGCTGCCGCTGCGTTTCTGTCTTTGGGCGCATTGGATGAAACCGGTTTGATTGTGGGAGGGGAAACGCTGCCCATTGGAAACAGCGGCCTGCACCTGACCCAACAGGATGTCCGGCAGCTTCAGCTTGCCAAGGCGGCCGTCGCCGCCGGTGTGGAAACATTGCTGTATGAGCGGGGGATTGGCTTTTCCGAAGTCGGACAGGTTTTTCTTTGCGGGGGCTTTGGAAGCTATCTGGATGCGCAATCGGCCGCGCGGATCGGTTTGCTGCCCAAAGAGTTTGTACCGAGAACCAAAGCCGTTGGCAACGCTGCCGGAGTGGGTGCCGGCAGTATCCTGCAAAGCCGAGCCGCTTTGCGGCGTTCCCGGCAGATTGCACGGCAGGCAAAGACGATCGACCTTTCAGTCGACGCTTATTTTATGGAACGGTATGTGGAAAATATGCTGTTTAAGCAGGGGGAATAGGATATGAAGATTCAATTAAGATTTGCCGAACCTGAAAAAGAGGCTTTAAAAGTCCTCGCAATTTATGCGCCCTATATTTTGAATACAACCATTACATTTGAATACGAGGTGCCTTCTCCGGAGGCTTTTCAACAGAGGATGGAAGGCGTTATGGAACAGTTTCCCTGGATTGTGTGTGAGGTGGACGGCGTGGTCGCGGGCTATGCCTATGCCGCCAAACAGTACGAACGGGCGGCTTACGCATGGAACGCCGAGCTTTCTGTTTATCTCGCCCCGGAATTTCAGGGCGCCGGAATCGGCTCCGCGCTGTACCGCGCGCTGATGGGGGTATTGCAGATGCAGGGTTACCGGAATGTATCGGTTCGTATTACGATCCCCAATGAAAAAAGCATCCTGTTGCATCAGGCGTTCGGTTTTGAGACGGTAGGGACGTTCCATTCGGTCGGCAACAAATTCGGCCGCTGGCTGGATATGCAATGCCTGACTAAGCAGATTGGGGAATATTCGGAGTTTCCAAGCCCGCCGCAGCCGGTTTCCGCGTTAAGCAGGGAAATTACCGATGCTCTGTTTGCCGCATGTGCGCAGCAGACACGGGTTTATACGCATCTCTGATTTTCAAAATAGCAGGTGAAAAAGAGGCCATTTTTTCTTGGCCTCTTTTTGTTTGTGAAAATTTTGTTGTATTTTCACAAAAATTTAACGAACATTTCTTGCTTGTATCCAACTTTAAAATTCGAATACAATACGGTAAAATGTATGTAAGAAAAGTTGACCGGCGCTTTGCAGCGCGGTTTTTTCTTTGTCAGGCAGCCATTACAGGAAATATCGGAGGCAATCGTGTACAGGACGCGTCGTATGCGGTTCCTTTCTTTGAGTATGAAGTTGCTTGTTTTGACAAATGATAACAAGCATAAGGAGTTGCAGCCATGGATATTCGTTATTCCGCAAATCAGAAAGATTTTAAACGCTATACGACTGATGAAATCAGAAAAGAATTCCTGATAGAAAGCCTTTATGTCCCGGATGAAGTCGTCAGTGTCTATTCCCACGTTGACCGTATGGTTACGCTGGGATGCATGCCTGTGAAGGAAGCGGTTTCTATTGATAAGGGGATCGACGTATGGAAAAATTTTGGTACAAAATTTTTCCTTGAGCGCCGTGAAATCGGTATTTTTAATATTGGCGGCGCAGGCAGGATTGTCGCAGACGGGACAGAATACCGGCTGGGCTATCAGGATTGCCTGTACATCACGATGGGGACAAAAGAGGTCCTGTTCAGCAGTGACAGGGCGGATCAGCCGGCAAAATTTTATATGGTAAGCGCACCTGCGCATAAGCCCTGCAAAACCACGTTTATCAGTATTGCCGATGCCGCGAAGCGCCCCTGCGGCGGCGCGGAAACCTCGAATAAGCGAATCATCAACCAGTTTATCCATCCTGACGTTCTGGAAACCTGTCAGCTCTGTATGGGTATGACGGTTCTGGAGCCGGGCAGTGTCTGGAACACCATGCCCAGCCACACCCATGAGCGCCGGATGGAGATCTATATGTACTTTGGCATTCCCGAAAACAATGTGGTTTTCCACATGATGGGGGAGGGGAAAGAAACCCGCCATATTGTCATGCAGAACGAGCAGGCGGTCATCAGCCCCAGCTGGTCGATCCATGCGGGCTGCGGTACCGCCAGTTACACCTTTATCTGGGCAATGGGCGGAGAAAATAAGGAATTCGACGACATGGACACGCTGAAAACGGTCGAATTGAGATAAGTTGTCCAAAACCGGTATTGCCGGTTTTCATAGGATTATGTATTGTTCAAGGAGGAAAATTTTTTATGAAAAAAGTAATTGCAATGGTCCTTTCCACAGCGATTGCATTGTCTCTGGGTGCCTGCACTGGTGCAGGGCAATCCGCATCCGTCGGTTCTGCCGCTTCCGGCGGTGCTTCCGCCGCGGCCGAAGGGCAGACAGACACATCGGCCGACGCGGTCGTGCTCAAGCTGGCGTTCAACCAGTCTGAAAATCATCCGCAGTACAAGGCGCTGGCTGAAATGGGCGAGAAACTCAAAGAACAGACCAACGGCAAATACGTCATTGAAATCCACCCCAACGAACTGCTTGGTTCCCAGAAGGACGCTTTCGAACTGGTTCAGAACGGTTCCATTCAGATGGCAATGGTCGCAAACTCCATCGTTGAAAATGTCAACAAGGATTTCGCGGTTCTTGGCCTGCCGTACATCTATGACAGCCAGGAACATCAGAAAAAGGTGTTTACCTCCGGCGCGCTGGATGAACTGTTTGCCGGCACTTCCGCCGCCGACAATGGCTTTGACGTGCTGACGGCGTTTACCGCCGGCGCCCGCAGCGTTTATACCGACAAGCCCGTCCACACCCCTGAAGACCTGAAGGGTTATAAAATCCGTGTAATGGAATCCCCGACCTGTATCTCCATGCTGAATTATATGGGCGGCGTCGGTACCCCGATGGGGCAGGGCGAAGTTTATACCGCGATTCAGCAGGGAACCATCAACGGCGGTGAAAACAATGAAATTACCTATGCCGACCTGAAGCACTATGAAGTTGCCCCTTATTTTTCCTACACCCAACATATGATGGTTCCCGATCTGCTCGTCATCAATACCGACATCCATAACGCGATGCCCGACGATGTAAAAGAGATCTTCTCCAAACTGGTTAACGAAACCACCGAGCGTGAATTCGAACTCTGGAATGAGCAGATTGATGCCGCCAAACAAACCGCGATTGACGGCGGAGCTACTTTTGTTGAAGACGTCGATATCAAACCGTTCCAGGAAGCATGCAAACCGCTTCACGACGAAGTTACTGCAACCTCCGAAAACGCAAAGAAGCTCTATGACGCCGTCCGTGCCCTTGCAGAATAATTCCGTTCTATACAGTTTTTAAAGGGAGGGAAGCCTGCCCCGTCATATGGCAGGCTTCCCCCGATATACGATGCTACCGGAGGAGAGGGATTGCATGGCTGCGATAAAGAAAGTGATTGATAAGGCTGTTGAGTGGATCTGTATTTTTTTGCTCGGGTTTATGACTGTTTTGGTTACTTATCAGGTGATTACCCGTTATTTCTTCAATGCGCCGAGCGCGATCAGCGAGGTACTGGCGAAATATCTGTTTGTCTGGCTGGTCATGATCTGCGGCGCTTATGTGTTCGGGTTGCGCGAGCATATGAATATCGCTTTTCTGCGCGATAAACTGCCGCTCAGAGCCCGTTTGACTGTGGAAATTATCAGTGAGATTCTCATTGTTTTATTTGCGCTGACAGTGATGATTGTCGGCGGCTATAAAGGAGCCCTGAAACAGATGATCCAACTCGATTCCGCGCTGCAGATACCGGTCGGGATTATCTATGCGGTAATTCCGGTCAGCGGAATTTTGATTGTGTTCTACTTTATTTATAACGTTTCCCGGCTTGCGAAACAGTTTGCCGCGGGCGACGGATCAAAGGAAGGGGCGTAAATCCAATGAGTCCTGCATTATCCGCCGCAATTGTTATGGCGGTTTCTGTTTTTGTCATGCTCGCCATAGGCGTTCCGATCAGTATCAGCATTGGCGGCTCTTCTGTTCTGGCCATGCTGCTGATCCTTCCGTTCGACGGCGCAATGATTACCTCCGCACAGAGGATGTTTACCGGCGTCAACTCGTTTTCCCTGCTTGCGATCCCGTTTTTTGTACTGGCGGGCAATATTATGAACAACGGGGGCATCGCCATCAGGCTGATTAACTGTGCGAAGGTGTTTTCGGGCAGGCTGCCCGGTTCCCTGGCACAGACCAATGTTGTCGCGAACATGCTGTTCGGAGCGGTTTCCGGTTCGGGCGTGGCCGCCGCTGCGGCAATCGGAGGTACCATGACGCCGCTTGAAGAAAAAGAAGGCTATGCCAAAGATTTTATCGCGGCGATCAATATCGCTTCCGCGCCGACCGGGATGCTGATCCCGCCGTCCAATACGCTGATCGTCTATTCCACCGTCGCCGGCTCGGTATCCATCTCCGCGCTGTTTATGGCAGGCTATCTGCCCGGTATTCTCTGGGGCCTTGGCTGCATGCTTCTCGTTGCTTTCATGGCAAAAAAACGCGGCTATGTTTCCTCGCAGAAATATACCCCCAAAGAAGTGCTGACGCTGTTTTTGGACGCGATTCCAAGCCTGCTTCTGATTGTGATTGTGATCGGCGGTATTCTCGGCGGCATTTTCACCGCTACCGAGGGTTCCGCAATCGCAGTGGTGTATTCTTTGATCCTTAGCTTTATTTACCGTTCCTTAAAGTTTTCCGATCTGCCAAAGCTGCTGCTGGCATCTGCGAAAACCACCGCCATCGTTATTTTCATGATCGGCGTTTCGTCCATCATGTCCTGGGTGATGTCCTTTACGCAGATTCCGAACATTATTGCCGGCGCGCTGCTGAGTTTTACCAATAACCCGACTGTGATCCTGCTGATTATGAACGTCATTCTGCTCGTTGTCGGTACATTTATGGATCCCACACCGGCAGTTTTGATCTTTACGCCGATTTTTTTACCGATTTGTATGAGTTTTGGAATGCATCCGGTACATTTTGGGATTATGATGGTAATGAACCTCTGCATCGGGACCATAACACCGCCTGTAGGGCCGATTCTCTTCACCGGCTGTAAAGTCGGCAGCATCTCCATTGAAGGAGTATTTAAAACCCTGCTGCCTTTCTTCGCAATTACAATCGCCGTGCTTCTGCTGGTTACCTATCTGCCGGTAGTCTCGATGTTGATTCCCAACGCGTTAGGACTTATTAAATAAGATAAGAACAAGGCGCGGTTCTCCGCGCCTTGTTCTTCCACTTAGATCAATTTATAGGAGGAATTTATATAATGGATATGAAAAGTTTCAGACTGGACGGAAAGGTAGCGCTGGTAACGGGCGCATCGTATGGGATCGGGTTTGCAATCGCGAGCGGGTATGCCGCGGCGGGAGCGAAGATCGTGTTCAACGATA
>JAEXAZ010000103.1 GCA_023394255.1 Bacillota bacterium
GATCTATATCGGCGGGATCGCCGGGATGCTGGTGGCTACTAATCTGGAAGGACTGCCCATGCCGCTTCATATTGGACTGGTGCTGGCAGCGGGCGCCGCCGGCGGCGCGGTGTTCGGGGCAATTGCCAGTCTGCTCAAAAACCTGTTCGGGGCGAGCGAAGTGGTCACGACCATGATGCTTAACTATATCGCCATGCATTTCTGCACCTATCTGATCAGCGGCCCGATGAAGGACCCGGCGGGGGATCTGGCCCAGTCCAGAACGGCCCTGCAGTCCGCGACGCTGCCGATCTTAATCAAGGGGACGCGCCTGCATGCGGGGATCTTTGTGGCAATCGCGGCCGTGGTGTTCTATTATCTCCTGTTCAAGTATACGACCCGCGGCTATCAGATGCGGGTTGTGGGCATGAATCCGTCTGTCGGCGAATATGCGGGACTCAAAATCAAAAAGAACCAATTGATCGCAATGGCCATCGCGGGGGGTATCGCAGGTATCTGCGGCGCTATGCAGGCAACCATTATCGATAAAAAAATGACAATTGACTGGGTGGGCAACCTCGGGTTTGACGGCCTTGCGGTAGCTTTTCTGGGCAACCAGTCGGCGTTCGGCATGGTGGTTTCCTCCCTGTTCTTCGGCGTGCTGCTCTCCAGCGCCAATAAAATGCAGATGCTTGCCAAGGTGCCAAGCTCCGTTGTCTATCTGTTCCAGGGCATTATCATCGTTCTGGTGGTCGGCCGCCGCATCTTTAAGATGGGCCTGACCGGAAAACTGCGGGATATCCTGCGGCCGCGTAGATTGCAGGCAGGCGGCGTGGGCGCGGCCCCATCAGTTTCAGAAGGGCCCGCAAAACCGGACTCTTCGGCAAAGGAGCGTGATACATAATGGAAGATTTTTTGGTTTCGATGGTCAAAATTGCGGTACCGCTGCTGCTTTGTATGGCGGGCGCGCTGTTCAGCGAAAAAGCGGGGGTCGTGAATATCGGGCTGGAAGGGCTGATGCTGATGGGCTCCCTGTTCGGGGTGCTTGGGTCCTATTGGACCAAATCGCCTTACGTGGGGGCGGTCATGGCGATGCTGATGTCCATGCTGTTGTCGGCGCTGTTTGCGTTTTTCTCCATCACCATCCGGGCCAACCAGATCGTGATGGGCGTTGCGGTCAATACCATTGCGAGCGGGCTTACAATCTCCTTTAACCGGTTGTTCCTGACCTCTGCCGGCGTCATGAAAGTCAACGGCTTTCAGAGCCTCCCCATACCCGGCCTGTGCGAGATCCCCGTGATTGGAAAAGCGCTGTTTAACCAGACTTTGCCCGGCTATCTCGCCTATGTGCTGGTATTCGTCACCTGGTTCGTATTCGGGAAGACCAACCTGGGGCTGAAAATCCGAGCGGCGGGGGAGCACCCCACCGCCTGCGATACCGTTGGTATCAACATCCTGCGCCTGCGTTACGGGACTGTCCTTTACAGCGGGCTGCTCGCGGGGCTTGCGGGGGCGTTTATTTCGACCGGACAGCTCAGCGCGTTTTCGGAAGATATGGTATCCGGCCGCGGCTTTATGGTTTACGCAGCCATTATCTTTGGGAATTTTACCCCTGTCGGCGTATTTGTCGCCTGTATGATCTTTGCCTGCGGCATGGCGCTCCAGTATCGCCTGCAGGCGATGGATACGCAGGTTTCCTACTACTTCTGGATGATGCTGCCTTATATGATTACGATTATCGCGCTTTGCGCCTATCACAAGCGCTCCAATGCACCGAAGTTTAGCGGTGTGCCCTATGCTAAGAATTGAGGAAGGCAAGGAGGAACCCGTTATGGCAATTTTGGAAATGGTACATGTGTGCAAATATTTCGGCTCGGTGGCGGCAAATGTCGACGTCAACCTGAGCGTGGAAAAGGGCGAGGTGCATGCGCTGTTGGGCGAAAACGGCGCGGGGAAATCGACGCTGATGAACATTCTGTACGGGCTTTATAAGCCGTCCGGCGGGGAGGTTTACCTCAATGGGGAAAAGCTGGACATCAAGGAGTCCAAGGATGCCATCCGCAAGGGCATCGGCATGGTGCACCAGCACTTTATGCTCGTGCCCACCCTGTCTGTCATTGAAAATGTCGTGCTTGGGCTTGAGGGCAACAAAGCAATTCTGGATTTGAAGCAGTCGGCGCGTGAATTTTCGGAAATGGCGGAGCGCTACAACATGCCGGTCGATCCGTGGGCCAGGGTTTCCGCTCTGTCGGTCGGGCAGCAGCAGCGCGTGGAGATCCTCAAAGCCCTGTACCGCAAGGCGACGCTCCTGATTCTTGACGAACCGACCGCGGTGCTGACGCCGCAGGAGGTCACAGTCCTGTTTGAGGTGCTGGACAAACTGAAAAGGAACGGAATGACGATCATTCTCATCAGCCATAAAATGCATGAGATTATGGAGGCCTGCGACCGGTGCACGGTGCTGCGGCAGGGGCGCGTGGTCGCGACCCTGCCGGTATCCGAGGTCAGGGACGTCAGCCAGCTTGCCGAACTGATGGTCGGGCAGCATGTGGATCTCACCGTCGAAAAGAATCCGGTCAGGCCCGGGAAGCTGGTGCTTGACGTGCAGTATATCTCTTATATCAACCAGAACATGGTGGTAAAGCTGAGGGACTTTGTGCTGAACGTTTACGAAGGGGAGATCGTGGGTGTCTGCGGTGTGGACGGCAACGGACAATCGGAGCTGGTGCGCTGTATTACCGGCCTGCTGCGGCTGTCGGCCGGGCAGATCCTGCTCAACGGGCAGGATATTTCCAAAATGGATGCGCACGGAATTCTGAATATGGGCGTCTCGCATATCCCGGAGGACCGCCACAATATGGGGATGCTGATGGATATGTCGATCAATGAGAACCTGATCCTGATGGATTTTGACAGGGCCCCGTTTTCCAGACGCGGCTTTCTGGACTGGAAGTTTATCCGTAAGCACAGCGCGGAACTGGTGAAAACCTATAACGTGAAAACGCCGGGCATCGATGAGCGCGCGGGGAACCTTTCGGGCGGCAACCAGCAAAAATTTGTGGTAGGCCGCGAGCTGGAGCGCAAGCCGCATCTGCTGATTGCGATGCACCCGGACCGCGGGCTGGATATCGGCGCGACAAAATTCATCCAGCACCGGATTCTGGAGGAGCGGGACCGCGGAACCGCGGTTCTGCTTATATCAACCGAGCTGGATGAAATCATGCAATTATCCGACCGCATCGTGGTCGTGAACAACGGCGAAGTAATGGGTATGCTGTGGCAGAAGGATGCCACACCCGAACGGCTTGGCCTGATGATGGCCGGCGTACGCGAACAGGGAGTGGACCCGCTGCTGCCGCTGGAATATCCGGAAAGCGGCGAAAATACGGTCAGCGGGCTGTAGCGGAGTCAGGCTGCCTGCTGAGAAGCTCCAGAAACGCTTCCGTCGCGGGCGGCAGGCGGTCCCCCTTGCGGGCAATCAGCGCGATCTTGGTGTCGACTTCGTCGGCCGAGAGGATGATGCGCCGCACGAGCATCGGGGTTTCCCCGATTTGCAGCGTGGAGGAGGTCAGCGGCACCAGCGCGACACCCAGCCCGTTTGCCGCCCAGCTCAGCGAGGAGATGAGATCGTCGTTCTGGCAGAGGATGTTCGGCTGAAATCTCAGCTTCTTGCATTCGGAAAGCAGAAGCCGTTTGAACCGGCGATGGACGATAAATGGGATGCCTTCCAGCTCCGAAAGCGCAAGCTCCCGGCCTTCCTCAAACGCTTCCAGATACTGCGGCAGGCCGACGGCCACAAACGGGTCTCCCTTTGCGGCGTCCAGCGCGGAATCCCAGCAGGGGTAGTTTTGGAACAGGCCGTGGTCGTAAGGTTCCCGCACAATGCCGATTTCGATGACGCCGTTGGTCAGGAGCTCGATAATCCGCATGGTGCTGCCCTCCCAGAGCTGAAATTCCACGTTGGGACATTCCTGCAGAAACAGCTTGGCTTTTTCGGGCAGAATCCGGTAGCAGACAGAGGTGACGGCCCCGATATGGATGGTTCCGCGCATGGTGTCGCCGAGGATCTGCACCGCGCGCACGGTGGAGTCTGTCAGGGCAAGGATCTGCGTTGCCTTGTTCCGCAGCATGCGTCCGGCGGGGGTGATGAGCAGGCGGTTTTTATCCCGGCGGAACAGCGTGATGCCCAGCTCCTCCTCGAGCAGCCGGAGCTGGGTGCTCAGAGGCGGCTGCGAAAGGTTCAGTTCCTTGGCCGCAGCGGTGATATTCCCGTGGCGGGCAATCGCGAGAAAATAGTCCAGCTGTTTAAAGGTCATTTTAAACATTCCTCCTCTGTAATTCGCGGGTGCGGCGGCTGGTGTCGGTTTCATTTTTTAGGAAAGAAAGGTCGAGATTCATGCAACTGGGATTTATCGGGCTTGGCGTTATGGGCAAACCCATGGTACGGAACCTGCTGTCCGCGGGTCACTCGGTAGCCGTTTATGACACCTCGCGGGAGGCGATGGCATCCGTATCCGCGGAAGGGGCCGCCGCCCGCGCGTCCGCTGCGCAGGCCGCGGCGGACGCGGACGCGGTCATGCTTTCGCTCCCCAACGAAAAAATTGTGGGGGCTGTGCTGAAAGAGGTCTTTGCCGGGGCCGCAAAAGGGACCTGTCTCATTGATTTCAGCAGCATTTCACCGTCCGCCGCGCAGCGTTTCTGCGCGGACGCCGCCGAAGCGGGCATGACCTATATCGACGCGCCGGTCAGCGGTGGGGAAACCGGCGCGCGCGCCGGGACGCTGACCATCATGGCGGGCTGCGGTGAAGGGGTGTTTGCCAGGATCCGCCCGCTGCTGGAGGCCGTCGGGGGAAAGCTGTTCTGCCTGGGCAGGGGAGGACACGGCGCGGCGGTCAAAGTGGTCAACAACCTGCTGCTGGGATGCAATATGGCGGCTGTTGCCGAAGCGCTTTCGCTGGGCGCGAAATACGGCCTCTCCGCGCAGGTGATGCAGGACGTCATCGGCGTCAGTTCCGGGCGCAGCTATGCGTTCGAAGCGAAGATGGGTCCGTTCATCATGCAGGACCGCTTCGACGGAGGATTCGCGGTGGACCTGCAGCGCAAGGACCTGGGGCTGGCGCTGGATGCCGCGCGGGATGTGGCGCAGCCGCTTCCCCTGACAGCGGCCGCGGCGCAGGTTTATGATACGGCGCGGGCCGCCGGGCTGGGCCGCAAGGATATATCCTCGCTGATTCAGGTTTGGGAAAAACTGGCCGGAATAAAGCTGATTGAAGTCTGACGGGCTGCAACGGCAAAACCGGCCGGAAAAATCCATATAACATCGTTATTTCGCAAAAGAAAGGTTGTGTTCAGCATGAGCGAAATTCTCATTGTAAACATCGGAACCATCGCTTCGGGGGATATTGACGCCCCTATCCCGACGGGTTCTGAAATCCTGATTACCGGCAACCTGATTTCCGCTGTCGGCAATGGGGAGCTGCGCGCTGCGCATCCTGACGCAAAGATCATTGATGCGGCAGGGACCACGGTAATCCCGGGGCTGTTCGATTCGCACTGTCATGTTTCCTGCGGGGACTACGGCACCCGCCAGAAAACGATGGGATTCATCGATTCCGCACTGCACGGCGGTGTTACCACGATTATTTCCGCCGGCGAATGCCACTATCCGGGCCGTCCGAAAGACCCTGCCGGAACCAAGGCGCTGGCCATTGTGGCGAGCAAATCGTTTTATAACGCGCCCCCTTCCGGAGTCAAGGTGCATGGCGGCGCGCTGATTTTGGAAAAAGGGCTGACCAAAAAGGATTTTGAAGAGCTGCACGAACAGGGCGTGTGGATCGTCGGTGAGATCGGTCTCGGTTCTGTCAAAAAACCGGAGGACGCCGCCCCGATGGTAGCATGGGCGCATGAGTACGGCTTTAAGGTACAGATGCATACGGGCGGCACCTCGATCCCAGGCAGTTCCACGGTATCTGCGGACGACGTGATTCAGACAGGCCCCGACGTGGTCTCCCATATCAACGGCGGCCCGACTGCGATCCCGCTTGCGGAAGTGGACAGAATTATGGACCAGACTCCGTTTGCGCTGGAAATCGTGCAGTGCGGCAACCCAAACGTCGCGGATTATGTGGCGAAACGGGCCGCGGAAAAGGGAATGCTCGGCCGCGTGATTTACGGGAATGACTCCCCCTCCGGCAGCGGAATCATGGCGCTTGGTATCCTGCGCAACATGTGCCTTACAGCGTCTGTTTCGGGGATCGCGCCGGAAATCACGGTCTGCATGGCAACCGGGAATACCGCGAAGGTGTATGGGCTCAATACCGGTGTGATTGCGCCGGGAAAAGAGGCAGACCTCGTGATCATGGATGCTCCGATGGGATCTGTTGCGGACGACGCGCTGGGCGCGATCGCCTACGGCGATATCCCGGGAATCAGCGCCGTACTCATCAACGGCAAGGTGAAAGTCAATAAAAGCCGCAATACGCCCCCTGCCAAACGACAGGCAGCGCTTTAAAACCCATTAACCAACGATTAGGAGGTATGTACCATGGCTGAAAAAATTCCGGAAATCCGTAAAATTGTGACAACTGTGGAAGAAATTCGCTTTGAAGGCTTTAAGCCGCTCGAAAAACCGATCCGCAAATGCGCGGTTGCCGCGGTCATCAAGAATCCGTTCGCGGGCAGTTACGTGGAAAGCCTGCAGGAACTGTCGGACATCGGGGAATATCTGGGCGGTTACCTGACCGAAATCGCGGTCAGGGCGCTGGGCGGAGCCGCGGTTAACAGCTACGGCAAGGGCGCGATCATCGGCACGGCGGGCGAGCTGGAGCACGGCGCCGCGATTCTGCATCCTCAGCTCGGCAAACCCATGCGCGCGGCAATCGGCGGCGGCAAGGCGATCATCCCCTCCGCGAAAAAAGCGGGCGGACCGGGCACCGCGCTGGACGTCCCGCTGCATTATAAGGATGCCGCGTTTGTGCGCACGCATTACGACGCGATGGAAGTCCGCATCCCCGACGCCCCGCACGCGGACGAAATCGTCGTGGCGCTGGCCTTTACCGACGGCGGACGTCCTCACCCAAGGATCGGCGGACTGCAGGTCAGCGAGATCAAAGGCGAAGACGGGCTGCGCTAGGGCGCGGCCGCAATTGAAAACAGTCTGAAAAAGCTCGGGACAGTCTCCGAGAGGCTGTCCCGGGCTTATTTTCAGCCAAAGCTAGAAAGAATCGGAGAACATACCTCATGAAAGTTCAGAAAGAAAGTCTGGGCGTGGGTTTGGCGGTCATCGCATTTGTCCTGCTGATCTGCCTTCCCCCGCCGGAATCCCTGCCGCCGGAAGGGCTGCGCTGTCTGGCTTTGTTTGCCGCCGTGTTCCTCTTATACTTATTTGAATCCATTTCGGCTGCGGTTATCAGCCTTGCGATTGTCCCGCTGCTGGTCCTGCTGCGCATTACGGACATCAAGGACGCGCTCTCGGGTTTTTCCTCCACCTCCACCTATCTGATTATAGGTTCGTTTATTCTGGCGGAAGCGGTCGTCAAATCCCGGCTGGGGAGCAGGATCACCTATTTGATCCTGCTGAAAATCGGCACAAAAGCGCATCAGATTACGTTGGGGATTATGCTGGTCAATATTGTGCTTGCCTTTATGATCCCGTCCTCCACCGCGCGCACGGCGATGATGCTGCCGATCTGCCTGAAAATTGCGCAGCAGTTTTCAGGGCACGACCGGCGCACGCGGTTCGGGGCCAACCTGATGATGACGCTCTGCGTGACAAATTCCACGATCAGCGCGGGCATCCTGACCTCCACAATCACCAACCCGATGGCTGTTGAATATATTCTGAACCATTCGGACAAAACCGTCAGTTTTATCGACTGGATGATCTGGGGGATGCCTCCGGCCCTGCTGATGACAGTTCTGTCGTGGGTGCTCATTCAGTTGATTTTTCGCCCGGAATATGAGGAAATGAAGGGCGGAAAATCCTATATTGAGCAAAAGCTGGCGGAACTGGGACCGGTCTGCCGCGATGAAAAAATTGCGCTGGCCATATTTGGCGCGACTGTCCTGCTGTGGGTATTGGGCGGCTGGATCGGAGTGGATTCCACAAGTGCCTGCCTGCTGGGGGCCTGCGCCCTGTGCCTGCCGAAAATCGGCGTGCTTACGTGGGACGACTGCAAAAACAACATCTCGCTCAGCGTGGTATTTATTTGCAGCGGCGGTATTTCGCTGGGCGCGGCCATGAGCGAAACCGGCGCCGCGAGCTGGATGGCGAAAAATATCTTCGCGCTGCTGTCGCTCGACTCGCTTAAACTCTGGGCGCTGCTGATTATCCTGCTCGTTGTGGTGCAGTTTATGCACATCGTGTTCGTCGGCACCGCCACGATGGCAAATGTGTTCTTCCCGATCCTTGTCGGCATCGCGTCGGTCGCGGGAGTTTCGGCGGAAAAGCTGATTCTGCCTGCCGCAATGCTCATCGGCGGATATCCGGTCATCATGTTTTTCAATACAACGCCCAGCATCCTTTGTTATGATACGGGGCAGGTCACGGCGGGAGATTTCCCAAAACTCGGGATTCTGATTTCGGTAGTCGCATGTGCGGTCTATGCGGCGTGCGTCCTGTGGTACTGGCCTGCCATGGGGCTGATGTAACGGGGGTTCTATAGAATCTTTCAGACGGATACGGCAGGATTTAGCCGTGTCCGTCTTTTTCCGGTTCCAGTAAAAATCCTTTGCGGCGCAACGCATCCAAAACATATTTGCATGCTTGCTGACTGGGGCACACAACCGTGTGCAGATGCAGCCCGTCGGTCAGGTCGGACAAAAGGTGTACGTCTTCCGCCTGGCTGCGCTCCATAAATTCCTGCACGTCCCGCCGGCAGTACAGGTGCATCTCCGCGGAAATCCGTCCGTAAAGTGAATGCTCAACCGCAACGCCGGTGACGGCGCCGCCGTTGTCCACAATTGTATAGAGTTCTTCCGCCGTTTCGTCCGGGGAGTGCCGGCAGACAATCTGTATAGGGATGCCTGCCGGCTGTTCCGGGTTCAGCAGATATCCGCGCGGCGTCGCCGCGACGCGGACCCCTTTGGCGCGCAGCAATGCCACATCGCTGACGATCACCTGACGCGTCACCCCCAGCAGGTCGGCGAGGGAAGCCGCGTTGACAGGCTCGCTGGCTTCGGCCAGCAGCCGCTCGATTTGGGCTCTTCGTTCTTCAGCGGACATGCAGTCAGCTCCTTCCTTGGTATAGAAGCACGGGCGGCGGTCAGCGCAGCGCGATCGGAAAGGGGGCCGAATAGCGGGCGGTTTCGCCCTGGATATCGGCAATTACCGCACAAAAAGGCAGCCTGGCCGCGGCAGCGAGCACTTGCTTTACGGCAAGCGTTTTTTCCCGCTGCGTCAATTGCCCGACTTCCGATACCGCGTAAAGCCCGGCCAGATCGGTGTCCGGGTCGAGCAGACGCGCGTCGATTCGCTTTACCGCCGGGCTGTCCACAAAAGAGCAGTCGGCAAGGTGGGTAGCCGCCGCGTCGGCCAGAGCGGCGGATTCGGCGAACACGGTTACGGCGTCGGCAACGCCGAGCGTCAGGCTGCGCCCGCCCAGCCCGCTGGTGCAGACGCCGCCGATTTTATCGGAGCCTCTGATCTGCGCGACCGCATCGAACCGTCCGCCGGAAAGGCCACGGGAGATTCCGATGGAAACCTGCTCTCCCGGCTTGAGCCGGAGCGCGATATCCCCGCCGTTATTGACAAAAATCCGGCTGGCCCCCTTTTGGGCCAGATCATCGGCGATCCGGTCGGCCACGGCCCCGGCAATCGCCGCCATAGGCGTCAAAAGCGGGTCTCCGATGGCCTGCACCGCTTCGGTCATGGTGCGCGCGCAGCCGGTTAACGCGGCGGCGCGGATTTCATCGGGCCGTCGCCGCAGGATGGGGAGAAAGCCGGCCAGTTCCCGCAGGGTTTCCTCCAGAACGGACAGCGTCCCCGCGCACAGATCGGGGCAGGGCCTGCCTTGCAGCAGCGCGGAAACAATCATCGAGGCCGGCCCGCAGTCGAGCAGGACGCTTTGGTCCGGCAGGATGGAAACGCTATGCATGCTGTTCTTTCCTGACGGTGTCGGCGCTGCGCACCTGCTCCAGATGCCCGCCGATGTCGGCGTAATCCTGCAGGGTCATCGTGTATTCGATCGGCGCGACGGTCGCGGGGGTCGGCACCCACGTGAACGCGCGGTCTGCCATCTGTCCGGTATCCACGAGGAAGTTGATTCCGCCGCCCGGCATAACGAATGCGGGCGCTCCGCCGATGGTCAGCACCGCCCGCCCGTTGTGGATCGCGCGCGTAAGCGACAGCGGTTTTTTCCCGACGCCTGCCCGCGCGGAACCACCCGCCCCGCCGGTATAGATGACCGAAACGCAGGCATCCTCACAATTAAAACGAATCCGGTCAGCCAGCGCGGTTACCGCGGCGTTCGGCTCAATTTCGGCAACAGAGCCGTCCTCCTGAACGGAGAACAGGGCGCGGGTGCTGCCGGTGGTGTCCGTCACGAAAATAGTCATTCCCGGATGCCCGACCGACAGATCCACCCCTTTGATGATATCGCGCGCCGCCCGGATGGTGGTGCCGCCGATGCCGTCCCCCATCTCGCCGAAATACCTGCCGCGCGAACTTTTATTGGCGTTTACCAGCACGCCGCTCCAGCGAAGCCCCACTTCGGCGCCCGCGAGATGCTCGGTGAGCAGCCCGATCACATGATGGTCCAAAACGATCACTTCGTCCGCAACATCCTTCATGGCCTCCGCAAACAGGCCGATCGTCGCGCTGCCGCAGCCCACGCGCATTTTAGCTTCCGCTTTCCCGTTGATGACAGGGGCCTTTCCGCGCTGCAACTCCAGTTTCCGGCCGCCCACGGCCAGGGACACCGGTTCCCCGTTTGCCAGCTCCACCACGGTGCGGGCCGTCAAGAAGCCGTCTTTGCCGGTCAGCAGCTCGGCCCCGCCGATCGCCAGCATTTTGGAACCGTATTCCTCCACGCCGACCATGCCAACCCTTTTTCCCCCGCGCAGCACAGGTTCGCCCGCTTCCCCGATGTAAGCGTTGGTATCGATTTTGACTGTGACGCCGCTGTAACTGAGCGGGGCCTCGGTTACCACCGTGACCACATCCACACCGTTCCGCTTTGCTGTCACAATGTAGGGCGCGGGACGGCAGCACGGGTAATTGGTACCGGCCCCGACCCCGGTAATCAGCGGATGGCGCAGCTTTTCTTCAGGTATAACAGCCTTTGTATCCTCTGTAACCAACGGGCGGGTACGGACAAGGATTCCCTCCTCGTTGCGGTAGCGTTTGCAGGCCCCTGTGTGGCCTGCCGGGATTTTGCATTGCACCGGACAGGAGGAGCAGGTTACAGCACCATCCTTTTGCTGCTCCGGCCTTTCCACCGCGTGGAACGGACAGCACCGCGCACAGATGCCGCATTCCGCGCAGGCGTCGCTGACGATTGCGCGTTTGTCCGCAACCCGAATCGCGCCGAGCGGGCATTGCCGCGTACAAAGCCCGCAGCCCTTGCAGGCGGATGTGATCACCATCATAACAAAGCCCCCCGCTGGCCGCGGTTCCGCGGCCGGTTTTGTGCAAATTGACGCATCTTTCTCAGTTTTCCTTTCCCTCTAATCAAAAAAGCGCTTGCGACAGATGGTTATCTGTCGCAAGCGCCGTTGCTTGCAGCCCATATAAAAATCGTATGGAAACTTCCTTTCTATCACTATAATCCTTGTCCGGCAATTTGTCAAGGTAAAGCGCCGGTCTTTGGCAGGATGTCTAATATTTTGTAAGAAAAGAAAAAAATCCTGTCACCGGCCTGGGCGGCACGGCGGCGTATCGGGTGGGCCCGAGGGGAATGCGGCGGATGTCTTGACAGGAGTTGTATTGTGGTTTTCCGCAAATACGGCACGGTATTGATCCGGTCTTTGGACAGGGCTACAAAATAGAAGTCTACCAATTGACTTATTCAGCATTCTCTATAAAATAGAGAGAAAACATTGCCTTGATTGGAGGAGAAGCGTGTGCCGAAAACTCACATGACGGTCAACGGAAACCCGGTGGAAGCGGAGTTTGCGTCCGAAACAACCCTGCTGCAATATCTGCGGAACGTAGCCTGCCTGCGGGGAGCGAAGGAGGGCTGCGGCACCGGACACTGCGGCGCATGCTCCGTTCTGATCAACGGGCAGGTCAGACGCGCCTGTATCACCAAAATGCAGCGGCTGGAGGGCGCGGATATCCTGACGATCGAGGGGCTGTCATCCGGTGATGCGCTGCATCCGATCCAGAAGGCTTATCTGGAAGTGGGCGCGATCCAATGCGGCTACTGCACGCCGGGGATGATTCTGGCGACCAAGGCGCTGCTCGACCGAAACCCGAATCCCACACGCGCAGAAATTTTCCAGGCGCTTAAACGCAACTACTGCCGCTGCACCGGTTATGTCAAAATCATCGAAGCGGTGGAACTGGCCGCAAAGCGGCTGGGCGGGGAAGAAGATGCGCCCGTTACCGGCGCGCTGGAAAAAACCAGCATCGTCACCGGGACCACCGGCGCGGAGATGGAACCGCCGCGCGGAAAATCAATGGGGGTTTCCGTCTGGGACATGGATGGCATTGCGAAGGCGCGCGGGCAGCTCAAATATACGGATGACTACGCTTTCCCGGGGATGCTGCACGGCGGCGTGGTGTGGAGCGGCCGGCCGCACGCCCGCATTCTGCAAATCGACGCGGCGGAAGCGCTCGCCATGGAAGGCGTCGCGGCGGTTATCGCGGCGACGGACGTTCCCGGTATCAACGGCTTTGGGCTGCTGACGCCCGACCAACCCGTTTTCTGTGATAAAGAAGTGAATTTTATCGCGGACGTTGTGGCGGTGGTTGTGGCGAAAGACGCGGTCACGGCACGCGCCGCGGCAAAAAAAGTGCGGGTGGACTATGAGCCGCTGCCGGGAATTTTCACGTTCACGCAGGCGGAAGAACAGGATTCGCTGTTCAAAGAGATTTCCTATGCGGTCGGGGACGTTGACCGCGCAAAAACCGACCCGGGGCTGCTCAAACTTCAGCTGCACTATGACATCCCGCGGCAGGAGCATGCCTGTATGGAGACCGAATCGGCCATCGGCGTCTGGGAACCGGACGGCATGACGGTTTACTGCACGACCCAGTCCCCCTACGAGCTGCGCGAAATGCTGGCTGCGGTTCTGGCGCTCGACCCCGAACGGATCCGCGTCATCGCG
>JAEXAZ010000136.1 GCA_023394255.1 Bacillota bacterium
CTCCCAAACCTCCGATGCCGGTTCTGGAAACCTTCACTTTTTTCGTCGAGGCGGCTTCCGTGTTTACGTGCCCTTCGGATATGACGCGTTTTTTCTCAAACGCGGTTTCCGTGGCAACCAGCACGTCTTCATAATAATCGGGATTGCTCAGGGCGATATAGAGGATCAGCAGTACCGCTGAGAGCAAAATCACCCCGAAAAACAAAAGCCCGTTTCCCACATCGCCGGAAATCAACGAAACGACACCCTCCGACGCCCAGCCCGCCACCGGAGCCCAGGCGATGAAAGGCGAGCACAGCGTGTTCTCGATCGCCAAAAACGGATTGCCGGTTTTAAAAAACTGCACGCCGATATAAACGGCCAGCGGAAGATAGGCCAGGACGGAAATGATCTTGACCGTAAGCTTGCGCGCAGAATTCCCGTTTGTCAGGCTGTAGATCAAAAGCGACAGAATCTGGAGCAGACAGACGGCCAGTATAAATCCGAGCAGTAAAAGCAGCACCGCGTCAAAGCCAATACCGAAGCTGGCACTGAGGGAATTGCTTTGGAACAGGATAAAAAAGCCCGCCCCAAATGCCATTTTTGCCATGCGGATGATCCCATACAGCAATATCAGGCGGGGGCTGACCGGAGAAACGAACAGAAAATTGACGTCGTTCATATCGAAAATGACGTCGCCGTTTGACAGCCCCTTCTGTATGGCGATCACAACAAACAGCAGAGTGAACAGGAAAAAAATGCCCTTGAGCCAGATGATATCAAGCGTGCCGCCCGCGCTCTGGCGCGTAAATATCGAAAGGACAAGGACCCCGACGAGCATTGCGATGACAAAGATCCATAATATCAGTTTCGCGGGTTTTCGCAAAAGCTCCAGGAAGCTGTTTTTTACGCTTCTTACCAGCAGAAAAACGAGGCTGCTCATGACTTGCCCTCCTGGCTTTTCCCTTCCGTGATGGCAAAATAAACGTCCTCAAGACTCTGGTTTGCATCAAGGTCCGCGCGGCGGCAGACGCGTTCGATCTTCCCCTTAACCATAATATAGGTTACATCCCAGTTTTCTTCCATACTTTCGATCATATGGGTGCTGACAAGCAGGGCGCAGCCGCTCTCCCTCAGCTCCGAAATGACAGCTTTCAGCTCGCGGATGCCATGCGGGTCAAGGCCGATAAGCGGTTCATCCAAAATAATGGCCTTTGGCTGCACAAGAAGCGCGCAGCACACGCTTACCTTTTGCTGCATGCCTTTTGAAAGCTCTTTGCCTAATTTTGTTTTTTTGTCGTCCAGCTCAAATCTTTGAAGCAGCTTTTCCGCATTTTCCTCCCAGGTGCTCAGCCGATACGCTTTGGCAATGAACTCAAGATGCTCCGCCACCGTCAGCATCGGGTACAGAACCGGGAACTCCGGCACATACCCCAAAAGCCGCTTTGCCTCCGTTGTGTGGTTTTCATGCCCGCCGATGGTAACCGAGCCGTCAAAACGAAGAAGCCCGCAAACAGATTTTATCAGGGTTGACTTACCCGCGCCGTTTGGCCCGAGGAGCACGGCAAGCTCGCCGCCGCCCACCGACAGGGTAATGTTGTCGTTGGCCTTGAACCTGCCGTATTTTTTCGTCATGCCAAGAACATCAATCATAAAATCTCCCTTATCAATCAAGAAAAATAATTTTTTATTAGTATAACATAATTGAATGCCGGAATTCAAATTACTTGGCGCGGAACCGTAAAACGATGCCGGCTTCCGGCTTTGAAACCGGTAAAACGCATTGCCGTACCGTAAAATCAATCGTTTATTGCTCTATCTTTGCGCCGGCTTGCATATGCCTTTGATATATATCATGTGAGGAGGCACAGTATGAAAAACTTGATTTCGCCGGAACAGTTCCAGTCAAATGCTCCTTACCCGGCGGTGACCATTTACGATGGCGACCAGCGTTATGCCCGGATGATTTCCGATGCCTATGCGGGGAAGGGGTCTGAGACAACCGCGATTGCCCAGTATAGATTTCACAGGTTATTCCTGAATGAACTGCCGGATATCTATACGGCTTATCAGCATCTGGCGGCGACGGAGATGCTTCATCAGGATTTGCTCGGAAGCCTTCTTAAAAATTTGGGCATGGCGCCGAAACTATGCTCGGGAACGGCCAATCAGTTCTGGAGCGGGAAATTTCCGGACTACAGATGCAAACTGCCCGGTATTTATGAGACCGACGCGCAGGGGGAGAGGAACGCCATCGCCCATTACTCCATGTTGGCTGAACGGATTAAAAATGAAAGTATGCAGGCGCTGTTCCGCCGCATCATCCTGGATGAAGAACTGCATCTGTCCTTTTTAAATTCTCTGATTGCTGAATTCAGGTAGAATCCCAATCCCTGTTTCGTCCGAAGCACAAAAAATGAGGCGGCGGAACTTCGTACGTACCGCCGCCGACTTAAAAGATCATGTTAGCTGCAACTTTTATCATTTTATAAAATACGCCGGATTAAAAAAGCGGAGTTCAACGTTTACAAGATCCGAATAATACACAAAGCAGTCCGGTGAATTTTGGGCAAACATAAGGGTAGAGCTGTCAACCAGGAGCAGGCTGTGGTTGAACCCGTCACCGCCTGAGTTCCTGGTGTGAACTTGGACAAGGCCGCCGGTTTTGAGCTGTTTAATGGAGCTGACAAGATATCCCTGAAGCCCTTTTTGCTTTTGAGGCGTCGCATAGTTCCAAAAATGCTGAACATTTTCCCATGCGGGTGAGCCGCCTCCCGCCCCCGCGTACCATTCGGAAGTCATGAACGACGGTTCGCTTTCCCCCTCGCCGAATCCATTCAAAATACATTGCGAAGTGAAGTTGGCGCAATTGCCCATCCAGTCCCCAATGTCATAAAATAAAGGATTCGGCGATTCACAATAAGTTTTGGCATATTCCGCCGCTTTCGCACCATGATAGGTAAAAGCGCCGTTGGGGATGTTGATTGGATTGGTTGAGGGAATTTCTTGGAATTCTTCGGACAACTCCTCCAGCATTTTCGCTTCAGACGGCAGTTCAAGCTTCGCATTTCGCCCATATCTGCGCACAGAACCGGGAAAATAATGAAAGGTAATGATCCAAAAATGATCGACTTGTTTCAGCCTCATGGTGTGTTGTGCGTTCATTGCGAATACAGGGGGATAAGCACGGCCTTTTTCCCCGGTAATCGTAAAATGAATGGTCAGTTCATCTTCGGTTGAAATCCCCCGGTTTTTCCAGAACTCCATGCGGATGTCTTCCGGTTCCCGGTCATAAGTGATCGTATAAGGATATGTCTGCCTTTCAACATAGATCTCATAATATTCAGCAATCAGTTTCCTGCGCTGAATCAGTGTTTTTAACCATACGGCAGAATTTTGATTGGTCGTTATGCTCATGTCCATCAAATGGCTCATGTCGATATAGTCCAGATCTGTATACGCCTTGTATTGCAGCTCAAAAAATTTTTCAATGGTCTCCTGTGCAGTCAGGCCCGCCGTCTTTACCGCCTGATAGGACGGTTCGCCCGGCTCGGAGGAACTGCTCATAACAGCTGAACCGGCTGATGAGCCGGCAACGCCTTCTGCACCACGCGGAATCTCATTTTTAGAGGCGCATCCTGCGAACAGCAGACAGAAACATAAAAAACAGATATATTTCATCATGTAAATACCCTCGGCGATGATATAAAATTTTAATTTATATTATTATATCAAAAAGATGTGCGGAAGTCATGAACAAAGATTGTCGATCTGATACGATCTTATATTTTGCTGATTTCTGCAATCAGGAACGAACGCGTGGTATTAAATTAGCCAGACGCATGATGACGCGTCTGGCTGTATTATTGATCTGGCTTCCTAAATTTTTACGGCCAGTCTGGCGGCTTCCTCAATGGCATCTACAATTCTCCGCGGCTTTTCGGCATCGCCGATCACATGGAGGGACGGCACATTTCCTTCCAGCGCTGCCTGAAGCGGGTTGTATGCGTTTGAGCCGACCGCCAGAACTACCATATCGTAGCCTGAAAGCGTCAGCTCGCCGGAACCGTTGGAGCAAACCGCGCCGTCGGCAAGGAACTTTTCCACCTTGGTATTGGTCAGAATATCGGCGCCGCCTTCTTTCAGCGCTTTAAAGACAAAAAATTGAATGCTCGGATGCAGATCCGTACCCGCCTGATCCAGCATTTCGACGACGGTTACCTGACGGTTCTGCGTCAGCAGGTATTCCGCGGTTTCAAGCCCCACCAGCCCGCCGCCGACAATCAACACGCGTTTGCCCGCCATGACCTGCCCATTCAACACATCAACAGCCTGCGCCAGCGGTATGCCGTCATTGGGGATGGCCGGCTCCGCCGGCGTTGCGCCGGTTACAAGGATTACCTCATCGGGCTTCAGGTCAAGAACAGCCTGTGCGTCCGCTTCGGTGCCGAGCCGCATATCAACACCGTGCTTCCTGCACATCGCGGCATAAAAGCGGATTGCCCTGGTCAGTTCATGCTTGAAGGGCGGCACGCTGCCGGGGATAACCTGCCCGCCAACCTTGTTGTTCTTCTCAAACAGCGTGACTTGGTGCCCTCTGGCCGCGGAAATCCAGGCAGCCTCCAGGCCGCCCATACCGCCGCCAACGATGACGATGTTTTTTGGTTTTTCAGCTTTGCAAATCTGCATGAACCGTTCATGCCCGGTGAAGGGGTTGATCATACAGGAAACGCCGTGGTCGTCCGGGTCAATACCGGGTGCGCCGTTGCAGCGCGTTAAACAGCCGACACAGGGGGAAATCTCGTCCGCTCTGCCTTCCCGAACCTTGTTGGGGAATTCCGGGTCGGCCAGGCACGCCCGCCCGAGCGCGACGAAGTCCGCAATACCGCTTGCGACCACATCCTCCGCCATAACGGGATCGATGATGCGGCCGACGGCAATCACAGGAATATGGACCGCCTGCCTGACAGCCTGCGCCGCATCCAGGTTAAATCCCTGCGGCACATTGGCCGGCGCGACCATATACTGCATGCTGGCGTAAACACCGGTGGATACATGGATTGCGTCTGCGCCCGCTTCCTCCAGCAGTTTGGCGATCAGTACGGTTTCCTTCAGTTTCCGACCGCTTTCCACCCGCTCGTCACCGCTGATGCGGAAGATAACGGGGAACTCTTTGCCGCATTTTTGCTTGATCTTCTGGATCAGCTCTACGGAAAAGCGCGCTCTTCCCATCAAATCGCCGCCGTACCCGTCAATACGTTTGTTGCTGTAGCTGGACATAAATTGCGCAGGCAGGTAACCGTGCGCACCGTGGATTTCCACGCCGTCAAAGCCCGCGGTTTTTGCGCGGAGCGCTCCGTCGCCGAATTTTTCAACGATCTCATGAATTTCGTCGACGGTCAGTTCCCGCGGCGGCTCCATATTCACGGGGCACGGGATGGGGGACGGCGCCACCGGCTGCAAACCGGTGAAATGGGATGTGGTCTGCCGCCCGGAATGCTGGAGCTGCATGAAAATTTTGCTTCCCTGTGTGTGGATGGCATCCGCCAGCCTTTTAAAGCCGGGGACGCAGTCGTCGGAATAGTTCACGAGCTGCCCGGGAAGCGCCTTTCCCTCCGGCGAGATGGCTGTGAACTCCGTAATCAGCAGGCCGAAGCCGCCCTTTGCACGCGCAGCGTAGTAGGCAATCAGTTCATCTCCCACGCTTCCGTCTTCTTCCCCGTGGTGGGAGCCCATTGCGGGCATGATAAAGCGGTTTTTCAGTTCCAACTGGCCGATTTTCCCTGCGCTTAATACCTTCTCGTACATACGATACCTCCAATTAGCAGTAATATGAATCACACTATGGCAAACCAATATAATCTAGTATGACATATCATACGTTTCCCATCAAGAAAACAGGGAAACGCTTTCCTTTTTAAGGATTTCCCTATTTAAACTGTTTATCCTTTAAACAATCCGTACAGCCTGCGCCGAGACTGTGGTAAGGAAAGGCATAATATGGTATAATATTATTATACCATATTACGAATAAGTGAACGTCTCAAAATGAGCATAACAGGAAAATACATGAGGAGAAAAGATATGATTGATCATTTTCAAATGACATTTCACCACATAGGAAAACCAGTTACGCTGGAAAGCATCAAAGAAAATAAGGATACGAAATATAGCCCTCTTTTCGATATGTACTCGTTGGATATGAAAAATGATTTATCAATTCCAATAGAGTTGCATGCTTTTGGAGAAAATTCTTCACTGGATGTTAGAATCCAGAAAGAGCCTCATGTTGCTTTTAAAGTAAATAATATCGAGGCCGCTTTACAGGGAAAAGAAGTCGTCATGCCACTTTATCAACCGTTTGCTGGATATCGCTGTGCAATGGTTATAATTAATAAGCAGCTGGTTGAGTTGATAGAAACCACTTTATCCGAAAGCGAAATTTGGGGCGACGGAATATTTAAGGACAGTGTTCTTTACCCCAGAGGGAAATAGCGCACTGGATTCTTATCATAAGCACAATGAGAACTTGTGGATAAAACAACGGGTTGAGCGAGGAACGACAGATACATATTGGAAAGACTTCTCCCGCTGTAAAAACACGTTCCATACGGTTTTATGGGGAAGAGTTATTATAAGGTCACAACAAAAAGGGGGCCAAATGTCATCAAACAAATCTGTATTATGATTAAACCGGCTTCATCGCTATGTAATTTGCGATGTAACTATTGCTTTTACGCCGATGTAAGCAACCTGCGGCAAATCCGCAGCTTCGGAGTGATGCAGCC
>JAEXAZ010000175.1 GCA_023394255.1 Bacillota bacterium
GCGTTATAGTCGACATCATGCCCATTGAGAAGGTTGATCGTGGTTGCGACCATTTCCATATGGCTGAGTTCTTCCGCGCCGATGTCCAAAAACAGGTCTTTTATTGCGGGATCTTTCACACGAAAGCTTTGTGAGATATACTGCATCGCGGCCTTGAGTTCCCCATTGCCGCCGCCCAGCTGTTCCTGCATCAGCACCGCAAACTGGGGATTGGGTTTTTCCACTTTGACGTCGTTTAACAATGCTTTTTCATGTTTAAACATGAAAATCGCCTCCTGATTTCTAATTTTTAGTAGTATCTGCAATCAGAAGGCGATTATGAGAACAACGATTCTGTTTTATATTAAACATTTGGGCGGATTGCCCTGGTATGTTTCCAGTTTGAGGGGGCAAACAAAAACAGCATCGGGAATATTTCCAAACGGCCGATCAGCATATTCAGTATCAGCACCACCGTGCTGCCGGTGGAAAAACCGGAGAAATTTCCGGTCGGACCGACTTCGCCCAGCCCCGGTCCAATATTATTCAGGCAGGAAATCACCGCCGTCAGGTTCGTTTCCAGCGAAAAATTGTCCAGCGAAATAATCAGGAAAGAGATCGCCGCAACGGCGCAGTAAATCGTCATATAAACATGCACACCCTCAATCACCCCGTCGTCAAGAGCCTTGCCGTCCACTTTGACGACATTCACCTCGCGGGGATTCAGCATCTTGCGCAGCGACTGTTTCGCAGACTGGAATAAAATCAGAACCCGGGCGGATTTGATGCCTCCCCCGGTAGAGCCGGCTGACGCGCCCAAAATCATCAGCACCAGCAGGATGCTGCGCGAAAGCTGAGGCCAGAGGTTAAAATCGGCGGTTGCAAATCCGGTTGTCGTCATAATGGAAGCCACCTGAAACGCGGCGCGGCGCAGCGCTTCAGGCAGATTGGAGCCATAGACCGGCAGAATATTGATTGTAACCAGTACGACCGCGCTGGCCATAACGCCAAGATAAACGCGAAGTTCCTGATTCAGCAGCACCTGTGAGAACTCCCGCATTAGCAGCAGATAAAAAATGCTGAAATTCACGCCGAACAGCATCATAAATACGGTGATCACAATCTGGCTGTAGGCGCTGTAATCGGCGCAGCTGGAATTCAAAACCCCGAATCCTCCGGTTCCGGCAGTGCCAAACGTAATGCAGACGGTGTCAAACAGCGGCATATCGCCCAGCAAAAGCAGCACCATTTCGATTACAGTAAGCGCACAATAAATCAAATACAGGATTTTCGCCGTCTGGCGCAATTTGGGCACGAGCTTGCCCACTTCCGGTCCCGGGCTTTCCGCGCGCATGATGTGCAGGGTATTGCCCGAGCCCTGTGTCATCGGCAGGATCGCCAGCAAAAACACCAGAATTCCCATTCCTCCCAGCCAGTGGGTGAAACTGCGCCAATAGAGCATTCCTCTGGACATCGCCTCCACATCCGTCAGAATACTGGCGCCGGTCGTCGTAAAGCCGGAAACCGTCTCAAAAACAGCGTACAGGTAATTCGGGATTTCCCCAGAAATAAAAAACGGAAGCGCTCCGAACAGCGACATGACCATCCAAGCCAGGGCTGTTACTAAGAAGCCTTCTCGGGTGTAAAATCCTCTGCTCTTCGGTTTTCGGAAAGTAGCAAAAAGGCTGACCGACAGCAATACCAGAATCGTTATGAAGAAGGCCCGGGCAGCCACCGGTTCTTTGTCGAAAAAAGAAATTGCCATTGCCGGTATCATAAACAAGGCCTCCAGCCGGAGAATATGTCCGATCAGATAAACCACCATTTTAAAATTCATTTTAAAATCTTTCTCCTGTTCAACATGCTGAAATCAATTCAAATGCAATTCGTGGAATCGTATGTCATTGACGGAACCAAGGGTTCCTCAAAAATATCATTGAGCGTGTTAATGGGCCGGTCGGCTGTCGTTACCACAATTACCGTATCTCTCAGCTCGATGGTGGTTTCGCCGTTTGGAATGATAATTTTACCGCCGCGGTTGATGCAGGAAATCAGAATATTCGGCTTCAGCTGAATCTGCAGGAGCGTCTGCCCAAGATAATGCGTATCCTCCGTCGCAAGAAATTCCAGCGCCTCCACCTTGCCGTCCACCAGACGGTGGAGCGTAATGACAGAGCCGCCGGAAGTATTCTGCATGGCGCGCACATAACGCACGATATCATTGGAAGTCAGCAGCTTGGGACTGATCACACAGTCAATCCCTTTTCCGCGGAACACCTCGTTATATTCGGTCCGGTTGATTTTTGTAACGACCTTGGGAACCTGCAAAAAGTTCGCATACATTGATACCAGCAGGTTTTCCTCGTCAATATTGGTCAGCGTCACCACAGCGTCGGTGCTTTCGATTCCTTCGGACAGCAAAACCGCTTTGCTGCATCCGTCCGCCTCGATGACCGAAGCCCTGGGCAGCAGCTCCGCCAGCTCCATACACCTGCTGTGTTTGTTTTCAATAATTTTTACGGCGACGCCCGAGGCGGTTAAATCCGCCGCAAGGTAATAGGCGATATTGCTGCCGCCGACAATTAAAACGTCCTTGATTCTGTGTGTATACAGGCCCATATGCTTGATCAGCGCGGTGAGGTCCCGCGTAGGCGCGGTCACATAAATCTTATCGTCTTTTTGCAGGCGGAAGTTCCCGTCAGGGATGTATACCTGGCTGCCGCGTTCCACAGCGCAGACCAGCACCCGCACCTTCGCGATCTTATAAAGGTCAAGCAGCTGTTTGCCGTCCAGGACACCGTTTTCCTTTAAAACAATTTCTACGATTTCCACCTTTCCCTTGGCAAAGGAATCCCGTTTCAGAAAAGACGGAAATTGCAGCAAACGGAAAATCTCGTTTGCCGCCGTGCGTTCGGGGTTGATCATCATGCTCAGCCCCAGTTCTTCCTTTAAAAAGAAAAGCTGTTCCGCATATTCAGGATTGCGCACACGTGCGATGGTATGCGCGTGTCCAAGCTTTCTCGCAATGATACAGCAGAGCAGATTGATCTCATCCGCGGAAGTGGCGGCAATCACCAGATCACAGCTCTCAATTCCGGCTTCTTTCTGTACCCGCAGGCTGGCGCCGTTTCCGTGGACGACCATGACATCCAGCGTCACAAGGGATTCCTGCAGTACATTTTTATTGCTGTCAATTACGACAACGTCATGGCCCTCTTTTGAAAGCTGCTGGGTCAGCGCAAAACCGACCTTGCCGTCACCTACAATGACAATTTTCATGCCCTCTATCCTGCCTCTTTCCGCGCCGCCGGGGTAACCGCCGCGCTTTTATATTCACAGCACAATCTTAACACGCTTTGTCTCAAGATACAAGCCTGTCTTTTGAACTGCAGAAAATGGCAGAACCGTCCGCGCGGCATCACGGAGAAGTGGCGGCAAGCTTGGCTCCCTGGTAGTAATGAAGCAGAATTTCATCAAAGGACGCGCCCTGCCTCGCCATATAATCGGCTCCGTATTGGGAAAGCCCCACTCCGTGCCCATAGCCGACCACTTTGAAGGTAAACTCCCCCCCGTCATAGGAAACTGTAAAATCGGAAGACCGCAGATCCAGCGCCGTGCGGAAATCCGCCCCCGATACCGTTTGATTGCCCACTGTGATTTCCGTAATATAGCCGCTTTCGGAGCGCTGTTCCTTCCCGATCCAGCCGGAGGCGTCGCCTTCCAGAACGATATCCGGCCAGGTTTTTCGCAGAGCGCCGGCAAGTTCGTCCGCCGAAAAGGTCACCGTCATGCGGTAGTCGGGGGCCAGCGTGTCGCCGAAGCTGTCAACCGGAACAAGGTATGGCTTTCCGCCTGTCCACACATTGGATGCGTCCTCTGTTTTCCCGCTGCTCATGGAATGGTATGCCGCCACGATTGGCTCCCCCTCATAGGTGAGGATATAGCCTGCGACCTCATCGGCTGCCTGGCAGATTGCTTTCCAGTAAGTGTCCGCAAGATCCCCGTACCGTTCACGGAACAGTTTCTCGGTGGTATATACCTTCCAGTTCTCCGGGTCCGCCGAAAAATCCGAATTTTCCCCGTTTGCCCTCGCCTGCCCGCGGCGGCAGAGCGCGTAAGTATGCGCCGCCACAGCCTGCGCTTTCATTGCTTCAGGATGGAAGGTCGGAGGCATTTCCGCCGCAAGTGCCCCCCGCACGTAATCCCTCGGCGATACCTCAAAGATTTTTCCGGTATGCTCATTCAGAATCCGGAAATTCTCTCCTGAAACCGAAATGGTTTCCGACGGTTTTACATGCTCTTCCGGCTGCGGCTGGCTGGCCCGGTCCTGCTGCGGCTGCATTTTGGAGGATGCTCCGTATGCATCCGAAGAATTTGAAAACTGCACGTCCACTTTTTCGCCAGTCAGCGCCAAAAGCGGAACCAGAAACATCATCAAGGCAAATAGTGCAATCGCCACTCCTCTGTGATTCATTTTCATATCCCTCGATTATGAAAGATTTCCAATTGAAACTTTCATTTTTTCTGTTTTTCCGGAGGAAATTCTATTGACTTTGACACTTTACTGTTATACAATATTTGCGTTGCACATGAAACAGCAGGCCTGTTTTTACTGTCAGTCAAAAGAATTGCACATCGTCTGCGCTTCTGCCGCCGGCATCGGCAAAACCTGCTGGCGGCATTTACGCCGAATGTCCCGTTGGGAAGGAAAGGAGCCATGTCCATCATGTATAGCAGGGACCCCGAAAAACCGAATGAGCAGCTTCAAAAGGATATTCAATTACTATGCGACGAATATCCCCGCTATAACAGTTTTGATCCGGCATTGTTCAATCAGTACAATGTCAAGCGGGGTCTGCGCAACTCCGACGGTACCGGCGTGCTGGCCGGAATCACGCAAATCTGCAATGTACACGGTTATCTGCTCAGCGAAGGCGAGAAGATGCCGATTGACGGTGAACTGGTTTACCGCGGCATCAATATCAACGACCTGATTGCCGGATGCCGGGCAGAGAACCGTTATATTTTTGAGGAGACCGCATGGCTTTTGCTGATGGGTTCGCTTCCTAATGAGGAAAAATTGAATCAATTTTTGGAAATACTTGCAGCCTCACGCGAACTCCCCGACAATTTTACCGAAGACATTATCATGAAGGTCGCCAGCCCCAATATTATGAACATGCTCGCGCGTTCCGTGCTGGCGCTCTATACTTATGACTTCAATCCCGAGGATACCTCTGTCGAAAACGTCATCCGGCAGTCGATCCAGCTCATCGCGCGGATGCCTTCGATCATGGTCTCCGCCTATCAGGTAAAAAAGAGAATTTATGACGGGCGCAGCATGTATCTGCATAATCCCCGGCCGGATTATTCGACCGCCCAGAATATTCTCCGCCTGCTTCGCTCGGATAAGCAGTTTACCGAAGAGGAGGCCCGTCTTCTTGACCTCTGCCTGATGCTGCACAGCGAACACGGCGGCGGCAATAACTCGACCTTCAGCGTCCGCGTCCTCACCTCGTCGGGTACGGATACCTATTCCGCGATTGCGGCGGGAATCGGCTCGTTGAAGGGCCCGCGTCACGGCGGCGCAAATTATAAGGTTATTGAACAGCTCGAGTATCTGAAAGAAGGCGTTTCCAACTGGGACGATGACCAGGAAGTCCAAGAGTTTCTCCGGAAAATCGTAAACAGGCAGGAGGGCGACGGTTCCGGGCTGATTTATGGCATGGGGCACGCCGTCTATACCAAAAGCGACCCACGCGCCATTGTCCTCAAAGCAAATGCCCTGCATATGGCGCATGGAACCGACTTTGAAGGCGAATTCCGGCTTCTGGACGCCGTCGAGCGGCTTGCGCCCGATGTCCTGCGCGAAAAATGGGGCAGCAGCCGTCCGGTCAGCAACAATGTGGATCTTTATTCCGGGCTGGTTTACCGGATGCTGCGGATCCCCGACGAACTGCACACGCCTTTATTTGCCATTGCGCGTACAGCCGGCTGGTGCGCCCACAGGCTCGAGGAAATCACCACCGGGAGTAAAATCATCAGGCCGGCCTACAAACCGATTTCGAAGCCCTCATCCTATATTCCACTGCATGAAAGGCCCTGACGCCGCGGAATACCGCTTGACCGATTTCCGGTCAAGCGGTATAATTATGTAGCGTTCCGCAGAAGGGCGGGGCAGCGTTCTTGGCTGGTTTCAGCCGGAAAGGGATTTTCATGCTTACCAAACCACAAAAATTGATTTTTCCGGCCGCGCTTTTGTGCTGCACGGTACTGCGTATTTATTTGAAACTCTCCGTCATTGAGCCTTCGACCGGGTTTTACAAAAACAATCCGGCGCTTCCCTCCATCTTCAACTGGGTTCTGGGGATAAGCTGCATTGCCCTTTTGCTGTTTGGATGGCTTTTCGGGAGTAAAGAGACCGCGCCGGTTCTTCACATGAACCTTTCGGCGCGGGTATTCCTGGTTGCTTCCGGCATCGCCGCGCTGGTTTTTATCGGTTCCTCGCTGCTTGAACAGGTGGACAGCCTGCTGACTTTTAACCCCGACCTGCCCGGGGCGGCCGTACTGTTTTCCCTGCTTTTATCTGTGTTCGGCATATTTTGCCTGCTCGTCGCGCCGGTGATTGCCGGAATTTTGTGGATCGTCATCGGCCTGAAAGGGACCCGCGAGGCCGGCCGGTATCATGGAGTTCTGCTTTTGCTGCCCGTTCTCTGGCAGTCGGCCATGCTGCTGACCACATTTATGAATTACACGCTGATGCGCAGCGTTTCGGATCAGATGCTGGCGATTGTCATGCTGATTTTAATGGTTCCGTTTCTTCTTGCAAACGGGCGCATGCTGGGCGGCATCGATGCAAAAAAAGGCGCCCGGCACCTGATCATGTTTGGCCTGCCCTTTTCTTTGGTCGCTGTGCCCCTTTCCCTTGGTGTACTGGCCGCTTCGTTCGCGGGCAAGGCTGTTGAAATCGGGCTTTCCCCCTTTGCCGCCGTATTTTATTTGTGTATGGGGCTCTATGCGGCATCCTCGGTTTTTTCACTGCGCCGTGAATGAATCCACAGTGCAAACCGGATCTTTACTCTTTTAAAAAAAGCCGACAAAAAAAGACTGGACACCACATATTATTGTGATGCCCAGTCTTTTTATTAAAGACGCTGTTATGCTGCGTCCGAACTGTCAATGTCCGTTCCAAAATCCATGGAACCCGATGAATCGGGCACCGTCACCGCCGGGACCGCCGGCTTTGTCTGATTAAAGGGGATGCCGGAGGAAGCGCTTGAAGAGCTCGACTTGGGAAGATCGCGGATAGCCACCAGCTGATAGTTGTCTCTGTTCTTCAAAAGCTCATAAACCATTTCCTTTTCCGGGACAGGCTCGTTGCTTTTCCCGTTCTGCGCCTGTGTCCATGCGTTTGCAGGCGGAATGTATCCGACTGTCAGGGTAAATACATTCCCCTTTTTCACGACGCGTTCCACGCTCGGTGAATATTGGTTTGCCTGCAAGGCGACCGGAGCGTAATAGGTCTTTGTGGATTCGTCATAAACATAAGCGACCTCGTAGTCGCCGAATGTCTGATGCTGCAGTTTGATTTCCGGGCCAAACAGCCGGGCACATGCAACGTCCACGTCGGAAGCGGGCACGATCAGCCGCCCCAGCGCGTCGAACTGGTAACTGTCCCTCTTTTCTCCGAGCATCGTGCTCCAGAGAGAGGATTGCAGCAGGAATACCGGGTCCGCATCCGACGCCTTTTCAAAAGGCACCGGGTCAAACATCAGCACGGGCGTAATGACATCTTCGAACATTTCCTTTTCCCCGGAGTTATCCAGAATCCCGCGTGTAAACTGGACGCAGAAAACCGCCAGGGCCACCAGCCCGATCAGTGCCAGAACGATAAATACGCCTCCAACCGGCGCGGCATACTTATTCCTGCGATATTGCATTTCTTCGGCCAGCCGGGCCGGCTTGTTGCGTTTCGACTGTTCCATCGTTCTTTCCTTCCCCATCAGCGGATTTGTCCGTTTCCGGTCACAATATATTTACAGGAGCACAATTCCGCAAGGCCCATCGGCCCGCGCGCATGCAGCTTCTGTGTGGAAATACCGATTTCCGCGCCAAACCCGAATTCCCCGCCGTCGGTAAACCGGGTGGAAGCATTGACATATACCGCCGCAGAGTCGATGCGCGCGGTAAATTCCTGCGCATTCCGGTAATCGTTTGTGAGGATTGCCTCGGAATGCCCCGTCGAATAGGTCTGAATATGCACAATTGCGTCCTCCAGGCCGTCCACCACACGCAGCGCAAGGATATAGTCGTCATATTCCGTCGCGTAATCCTCCTCTGTGGCCGGTATCACCCCGGGGATCAGCGCGGCAGTCCGCGCGCAGCCCCTCAGTTCCACCTGATGGGCATCCAGCGCCGCTTTCAGCCGCGGCAGAAACGCCGGGGCAATCTCGCGGTGTACCAGAATCGTTTCCACCGCATTGCATACCGACGGGCGCGAAGTTTTTGCGTTGTCGCAAACCGAAACCGCGAGGTCCAAATCCGCGGAAGCGTCCACAAAAATGTGGCAGTTTCCCGCGCCGGTTTCAATCACAGGCACAGTGGCAGTTTCCACTACCGCGCGGATCAGCCCCTTGCCTCCGCGGGGAATCAGCACATCGAGATAGCCGTTCAGGCTCATCAGGTCTCCGGCACTCTGCCGGGAAGTGTCCTCAACCAGCTGAATGGCATCCTGCGGCAACCCCTGCGACGCCAATGCACCGCGCATCAGCCCGGCAAGCATGGTATTGGAATGGATCGCCTCCTTGCCGCCGCGCAGGATGCATGCGTTTGAAGATTTCAGACAGAGGCTCGCAGCGTCTACAGTTACGTTGGGACGCGCTTCAAAAATCATTCCCACAACGCCGAGCGGCACCCGGATTTTTTCAATTTTCAGCCCGTTGGGACGGTTCCCGCCCCCGATCACCTGACCGACAGGGTCCTCCAGCTTGGCAATCTCCTCTACCGCGCCGGCGATTGCATCAATCCGGTCTTTTGTCAGCCGGAGACGGTCCTGCAGGGATGCGGACATCCCGCTTTCCTGCGCCGCATCGAGATCGCGGGCATTTGCCTCCATAATCTCCTTTGCATGCTCCCGCAGAGAAGCCGCTATCGCCCGCAGCGCCGCGTCCTTTTGCGCGGCAGACAGGCAGGACAACACCCTTGAGGCCGCTTTTGCGCGCTTGCCCAGTTCTATCAATGAATTCAATTCGCTCACACCCTTTCATCAGGCTTCTATCCTTTACAGTATGTATGTTTTCTGCCTTGCCTTTGCTGAAAAATAGGTCCCGATGTCCTCATTTTCCAGCAAACTATAGAGTTTCCTTGGATGGCAGCCGTTGAGGATTACCATATCCACGCCATTCGCATTGGCGATTTTCGCGGCATGAATCTTCGTAATCATCCCCCCGGTCCCCCGGCTGCTGCCGGCGCCCGCGGCGGCCGATTCGATTTCCGGCGTAATTTCGCGCACCTCCGAAATCAGCCGTGCGTGGGGGTTGGCGCGGGGGTCTTCTTCATAAAGGCCGTCAATATCGCTGAGTACAATCAACAAATCCGCTCCGGCGATCACGCTGACAATCGCGGAAAGGGTATCGTTATCGCCGAATTCAATTTCCTCGGTGGAGACCGAGTCATTTTCATTCACAATCGGAATGGTCCCCATCTCGATCAGCCGCTTGAATACATTGCAGACATTCTGCTTGCGCAGCGGTTCGTCGATCACATCGCGCGTCAGCAGGATTTGGCTGGTCACATGGTTAAACTCCGAAAACAGTTTGTCATATGTATACATCAGCTCGCACTGTCCCACGGCGGCGACCGCCTGCTTCCCCGGCATATCCCCGGGTTTTTCGGCGAGGCCGAGTTTACCGACCCCGACCGCCATCGCGCCCGAACTGACCAAAACAATCTGCCTTCCGCTGTTTTTGATATCGGCCAGCACCTTTACCAGCTCTTCCACCCTGCGGATATTGAGCAGGCCGCTCTCATGGGTCAGCGTGGAGGAGCCGATTTTGATCACAATCCGTTTGGCCTGGTTAAAATTCCTCATGTCGATTCCCTCATTCTGTTTCTTCCTCCGCCGAAGGCAGTTTTTGCACGCGCAGCGAGATAATCCGCTGCTCCTCGACCACCATAACGGTCACGGTCAGGTTTTTATAGGTATATTGTTCCCCCGGCTGCGGGATGTGGCCCAGCATTTCCATCGCCCAGCCGCCAACCGTATTATAATCGCTGTCAAAATCCCGGTCGTCGATTTCCAGGTCCTCCAGCAGGGAAAATACGTTCATGTCGCCACTCACCAGATAAGTGTCGTCCCCGGTCTTCACCAGGTCATCCACCACCTCGTCGCTTTCGTCCCAAATGTCGCCAACCAGCTGTTCCAGCACATCCTCCATGGTAACGATGCCCATGGTCCCGCCATAGTCGTCGGTAACGACCGCCAGATGCATTTTCTTTGACTTCAGCTCTGTCAGCAGCTTTGAAATCCGCATGGTCTTATGTATATAAATACAATCCGTGACCAGATGGGACAGCCGCGTTTCTTCGCCGGTAACAATCGCTTTCAGCAGGTCACGCACCTGCAAAACGCCGATAATATTATCAATCGTTCCCCGATAGACAGGGATACGGGAAAAATGAGCGTCCAAAACAATTTTCAGCGCTTCCTGCAGGCCGGTATCCACATTGATGGCGGTCAAATCCACCCGGGGCGTCAGAATCTCCTGCACCATGATCTCGTCAAACTCCAGCGCGGAGCGCACAAGGTCGCTTTCCTGCTCCTCCAGCACACCTTCCTGCTCAATGGAGTCGACAATATATTTGAGTTCTTCCTCGGTGACGGACGGCTGAGCCTTTCCATGATGAATCAGACGCATCGAAATTTCCTTGATTTTGACAAATACAAAAACGATCGGGGTCAGCAGCTTCATCAGTATGGAAAGCAGGCCGCCGAAAGCCATGGCCACATTTTCACTGTTTTCCTTTGCAATTGACTTGGGGAGAATTTCACCGAAAATCAAAACCAGAACCGTCATAACCGCAGTGGCAATCGCGGCGCCGGACGCGCCGAATACCGCAGTCGCAAGCAGGGTGGCGAGCGAAGCGCTGGCCATATTGACTACATTGTTTCCCACGAGGATTGTGGAGAGCATCTTGTCAAAATTCTCCGCAACGCGCAGCGCGCGTCTGGCTTTCCGGTTCCCTTCATCCGCATAATTTTTTAGGCGGATCTTATTCAGAGAAGAATACGCCGTCTCGCTTGCGGAGAAAAACGCGGACGACGTCAGCAGAATCAACAGAAACAGATAGGATAAACCATTTGTATCATCCAAAAAAAATTCAGCCTCCATAATTTACAGTTCACAAAATCTGTGAAATCAGCCAAACGGATTGTTTCCGTTATTTATCATAGCAAATATTTCATTCCGTAACAACTTATTTTAGCATATGTTCACCGAAAATTCAATTTCCATTTGGTGCCTGTTTCCCCGCAAAAAGCACCCAATATGCGAAAACAGCCGGACAAACTGTCCGGCTGCTGTGCATGTCATCCTTATTTGGCAGCGCCTTTCTTTGCTTCCATCGCAAGGAGCGCATCGCGCCGGGAAAGATTAATCCTGCCCTGCTGGTCGATCTCGGTCACTTTTACGATCACTTCGTCGCCGACCGCGACAACGTCCTCAACCTTCTCGACCCTTCCCATATCCAGCTTGGAAATATGGACCAGACCTTCTTTTCCAGGGGCCAGTTCCACAAACGCGCCGAAATTCATCAGCCGGGTTACTTTACCTTTATAAATCGCGCCCACTTCGGGATCGTTTACAATGGTTTCGATAATCGAAATCGCGCGGCGCAAACCATCCGCATCGGTAGAGGAAACAAACACGTTCCCGTCGTCATCGATATCAATTTTCACATTGCAGTCGGCGCAGATCTTCTGGATCACCTTGCCGCCAGAACCGATAACCTCGCGGATCTTGTCGGGGTGGATCTTCATCGTCTTCATCTTCGGCGCGTACTTGGAAAGTTCTTCACGCGGCTCCGGAATAACCGGCAGCATGATATCGTTCAGGATATACATCCGGGCTTGATAGGTTTTTTCAAACGCCTCTTTGATCATATCATAAGTCAGGCCGGTAATCTTCAAATCCATCTGGATGGCGGTGATGCCGTTCTTGGTACCGCCCACCTTGAAGTCCATATCGCCGAAGAAATCTTCCAGGCCCTGAATATCCACCATGGTCATCCAACGGTCGCCCTCGGTGATCAGGCCGCAGGAAATACCGGCAACCGGAGCCTTAATGGGCACGCCCGCGTCCATCAGCGCCAGTGTGGAACCGCAGATGGAGCCCTGTGAGGTAGAACCATTGGAAGAAAGCACCTCGGATACAAGACGGATGGTGTAGGGGAACTCCTCAACGGAAGGAATCACCGGCTCCAGCGCGCGTTCCGCAAGCGCGCCGTGACCGATTTCACGGCGGCCCGGTCCGCGGCTCGGGCGGGTTTCGCCCACCGAGTAGGACGGGAAATTATAATGATGAATGTAGCGTTTCTCTTCCTGGTCGTCGATGCCGTCCAGCTTCTGCGCCTCGCCGATCGTGCCAAGCGTTGCAACGGTCAGCACCTGCGTCTGGCCGCGGGTAAACATGCCGGAACCGTGCACACGGGGCAGAATCCCCACCTCGGCAGCCAGCGGGCGGATTTCATCCATGCCGCGCCCGTCCACACGCTTCTGCTCGTCAAGCAGCCAGCGGCGGACAATTTTTTTCTGCAGCTTGTAAACAACTTCATCGAGCACAGCGGTTTTATCGCCGACCTGCTCGTCGAATTTTTCATGGATTTTTTCCACAATCGGAGCCAAGCGCTCATCACGGATCAGCTTGTTATCGGTATCAAGCGCATATTTCACATCTTCCGCGGCAAAAGCCTCCACCGCGTCGAACAGGTCGTGAGGCACTTCCATCGATTCAAAGCTGAATTTCGGCTTGCCGATCTGTGCCTGGACATCTTTGATGAACCGCACCATCTTCTTGATTTCCTGATGGCCCTTGATGATGGCATCCAGCATCACGTCGTTGGACACCTCGCTGGCGCCCGCTTCAATCATGCAGATCACATCTTCATTGGCGGCGACGGTCAGGTTCAGGGCGCTTTTCGCACGCTGCGCGGCGTCCGGGCAGACGATGACTTCGCCGTCCACAAGGCCGACGTTGACACCGGCAATCGGCCCATTCCAGGGGATATCCGAAATGGACAGCGCAAAAGATGTGCCGATCATGCCCGCGATTTCAGGCAGGCAGTCGGGATCGACCGACATCACTGTCATGACAACCGAGCAGTCGTTGCGCATATCCTTCGGGAACAGCGGGCGGATGGGGCGGTCAACCAGGCGGGAGCAGAGGATCGCTTTATCGGACGGGCGGGATTCGCGCTTGATGAACGAGCCCGGAATTTTTCCCACAGAATATAATTTTTCTTCAAAATCAACAGAGAGCGGGAAAAAATCGACGCCCTCACGGGGCTTCTGAGAAGCGGTCACATTGACCAGAACGACAGTCTCGCCATAGCGGACAAGAACAGACGCGTTGGACAGGCAGCACATTTTGCCGGTCTCAAAAACGATTTTTTTGCCGGCCAATTCAGTTTCGAATACTTTGTAATTTTCAAACATTGCAGTTCCTCCGTTTCAAATTTAGTTGTTTCTGATACGGAGCTGCGTACTTTTTAGCAAGTATTTCAGCGTTCAAAGGGGAACCTCGAGCGCTCAAGTAACTGCTAAAAGTGCTTCCCACAGCTCCGTGGGGCGACGGACAACGCTTTGGAAGGCAGGCGGATTCCTTCCGCCTGCCTTCCGGTGGATACTTACTTACGCAGGCCGAGTTTTCCAATCAGCGCTCGATAGCGCTCGATGTCTTTCTTGGCAAGGTAGTTGAGCATATTTCTTCTTTTACCGACCATTTTCAGCAGACCGCGGCGGCTGTGGTGGTCCTTTGCATGAATTTTGACATGCTCGGTCAGATCGTTAATCCGCTTGGTCAGAATTGCAATCTGCACCTCGGGAGAACCGGTGTCGTTTTCATGCTGTTTGTTGGACTGGATGACTTCTTGTTTTTCTTCTTTGCGCAACATAATTGTTTCACCTCATCATAAATTTTCGTCCTGTATCTCAGGGACAGGCGGGTGAACCATCCTGCGTATAACAGGCGTGTATCCCTGTCTCCGGGAAAAGGCCGCTTAATTGTTGATTATAACATAGTATGGGCAGATTGTAAAGTCCCTATGCGTCCGCAATTCGCCTCTCCATCCAGATAACCGCGGCCGATCGGCAGCGCCGCGGCGCTGTCAATTGCTATCTGTTCCCGCAGCGCCTGCACCGAGGGAAAACTCTTTTCCGCGCGCATAAATTTCAGCAGCCGCACTTCCACCTTCTGTCCGTAAAGGTCCCCTGAGAAGCCGAAAATACAGGTTTCGGAGGTAACCGGCTGATGGTCGTCCACCGTCGGCCTGACGCCGATATTGGTAACCGACGGGTAGAAGCCGCCCTCCGCACGGGTTACAGACGCATAGACGCCCCGGCGCAGCTTTACGAACTCTCCGGGAACGGCCTGATTAATCGTGGGAAAATCCAGTTTCCGGCCCAGCTGCCTGCCATGGGCAACGGGAAAGTCATAAGCGAACGGCCGGCCCAGCAAAACAGCGGCCTGCTCCACATTCCCCGCTTCCAGCAGCGTGCGGATACGGGTGGAACTGACACGTTCCCCTTCACGGGTAACGGGCGGCACCACTTCCAACGCAATTTTCCGGTCGCTGCAAAGGGCAGCCAGCTCATTGACCCCCGCCGACGCGCGGTGGCCGAAGCGGAAATCAGTTCCGCAGCAGACAACCGCCGCGTGCATCCTGTGCAGCAGCACTTCATCCACAAATTTTTCCGGGGGCATCTGCTGAAATTCGCTGAAATCCGGTTCCAGGACGAGACGGACGCCCCATTGCTCCAAAAGCGAACGCTTTTGGCTTTCGGTTGTAATTTCGCTGTCCCGCGGTTTGGCTTTGGGATGTCCCCCTTTGACTGTAAACGTGAATACGCAGGGGCAAAGCCCCTCCTCCGCTTTCGCGACAGCCCGCGAAATAACTGCCGCGTGGCCGGTATGAAGCCCGTCAAAGTAACCGAGCGCCACCGCGCTCTTTCCGCAGGGCAGCAGCTCTTCCAGCGAAGTGCAAATCCGTATGGGCATCCGTTTCAAACCTCCAGTGTAAACAGTTTTGTCATTTTGAAATCCCCGCCGGAAACGGCGGCGACGCCGATAAAAATCCCTTTATCCGAATAGGCGGCATACCGCTCCGCTTTGCTGACCCCGCTGACACGGGACGGGTCCAGGCCGACGCCGTTCAACGCCATCCTGGTCTGGATTTCAGTAAGCTGTGCCTTGGGCAGCGACCCAAACGCATATTCGACCGGCACACCCGCCGCTTGCAGCCGCTCCTCACCTGCTAACTGCTGCGCCTGTTCAAGCGTAATGCACTGCTCCAGCGTAAAGCCTGCCGCCATCGTCCGGCGCAGGGCGGTCAGAACAGCCCCGCAGCCGAGCGCTTCCCCTATATCCGCGACCAGCGTGCGGATATAGGTCCCTTTGGAGCAAAAGACGTCTATGGAATAAGTATGCTTTTCTTCGTCGCAATCAAGAAACGCAAGGCTGTAAACGGTCACTTCCCGCGCCTGACGTTCCACTTCCACACCCCTGCGGGCAAGGTCGTAGAGGCGCTGCCCATTTACCTTGACCGCGGAATACATGGGCGGAACCTGCTGAATGGCGCCCACAAACTTTGCCGCCGCGGCTTCAACTGCTTGCCAGTCCGCGTTCACGGGGCTTTGCGACAGCACGGCGCCTGTAATATCCTGCGTATCGGTTGCAATCCCCAGCCGGAATGTCGCCGTATAACGTTTATCCTGCAGGGGCAGAATATCGCAGGCTTTTGTCGCCCGCCCGAAAAACAGCGGCAATACGCCGGTTGCCATCGGGTCAAGCGTCCCCGCGTGCCCGATGCGGCGCTCCCGCGCGATGCCGCGCATCTTAGCCACTACGTCGAAAGAGGTAAAGCCGGACGGCTTGTCAATACAAAGAATCCCGGTGAAATCCGGCAAACTGATTCCCGCCTTTCCTTGGGCGCAAAGGCCACTGTTCTGTTTCCCGCCGCATCAATCCCGAAGCCACGGGGCAAGGGCTTCCACCAGTTCTGCTTTGATCTTCTCAAGCGGACCCTCTATCATGCAGCCTGCCGCCCTTGCGTGCCCGCCGCCGCCGAATAAACCGCAGACCTGGGAAGCGTTCACCTTTTCATTGCTGCGGATGGAGACGCGGTACTTCTTGTCGCCCTTTTCCCGCAGGGTCGCGGAAACCTCCACCCCTTCAATCGTGCGCGGTATCGCGGAAATCCCCTCCAGGTCATCCTCAGGGACGCCGGTTTTTTCAACGTTTTCCTGAGAAATCACAATGATGGCAAACCGGTTCCCATAATAATATTGGAGGGTATCCATCACCAGCCGTTCAATTTCCATGCGCGCAACCGACCGTGTTTCGAACATCCGCTTATTGACCATAAAATGGTCAATTCCCGCTTCAATCATTTTGGCGGCGAGACGGTGGGTGTTGGCGGTCACATTCGAATAGCGGAAGCACCCGGTATCGGTCGAAAGTCCGGTATAGATG
>JAEXAZ010000207.1 GCA_023394255.1 Bacillota bacterium
CAACACGGTTCCAGCCCGGCAGGTTGGGCGGGGAAAGGATTGTCCCTGTCCTGCTGTCCAGCGGCCCTCCGCAGCTGATTCCAATCCGTTCCACCGTTTTGCCCGCATCCGCAAGCTGTTTCAGCGAAAGCAGGTCCCCGCAAAGCGCGTCCAGCATTTCTTCGGGGGCATAGTCTTTCGTCTTTCTGGGAGGGCACCGGCCCAGAATCCGGTACTCTTCGCCTGACACCTCGCCAAGGCATACGGCACATTTTGTTCCGCCAATATCAACTCCGGCTGCCAGCATTCGATTTGCTCCTTATCATCGGTGATGTTCAGATTTGATAAAAGGTGGTTCCTACTCTGTGTAGAAACCACCTTTGCATGTTGAAAGCAAAAAGATCAGAGGGCATCCTTATTGATGACAGAAACGCCTGTATCAATGTTCTTCTCGCCCGTATCTTCGCCCGAAAGCGCCTTCACGGCTGTTTTCATGCCTTCATAACCCATGACATCCGGGTTCTGCGCCATCGTGCAGAGCAAGTAGCCGTTTTTGATCAGGTTGAGGATTGTATCGGATTTATCAAAACCAACGCCGACCACGGTTCCGCCGGCTTCCTGAATCGCATTGCCCGCGCCGACGGTAGAGCCCTCGTTAGCGCCGAAGACACCGACACAGCCCTGTGTAATATAGTTTGCCGCGATATCCTTGGATTTTGCCGCATCACCTTCGCCGTACTGTGTTTCCAGAATTTCAAATTTGCTGCCTTCAAAAGCGGCGCGGAAGCCTTCCTCACGCGCAACGGTGGAAGCGGTCGCCGCATTGACGTTCACGATACCGATTTTTCCTTCGGCGATACCGGCGGCTTCCAGCGCTTTGATCATTTCCTTGCCGGCGGTGGTACCTGCCGCTTTGTTATCGGTTGCCAGTGTCTGGATTGCCGGGAAATCGGCGGCGGAATCGACATAAATAATCTTCACGCCCGATTCCTCGGCCTCTTTCAGCGCGGCTGTTACGGCGTCCGGACCGTTCGCCGCCAAAAGGATGGCGTTCGCGCCGCCCGCTATCGCATTGTTGATGCACTCAATCTGTTTCACATCATCCTTCACATCGGGAGCCAGCCAGGTGTAATTCACATTGTAGTTCACATTGGCAAGCTCAGAAACCGCCTTTTTGCATCCGGCATCCACATTGACCCAATGCTGGTCCATCTGATCCATGGTGATCAGATAAACGTTATAGGATTCAGCGTCAAATGTGGAAGATGCGGATTCCGCCGGACTTTGCGCCGCCGAGGATGCTTCGGAAGGCTGCGCGGCGGAAGAAGCCGCGGGCGCGGGGGTGCTGCCGCAGCCCGCCATTAAACCAAGCGTTAAAACGAGACCCAGTAAAGCCGAGACCAGTTTGCGTTTCATTTCAATTCCTCCTAATTAATTATCATCAAAGCTTACGCTTTAACTTCCATGTTCGAAAGGGCTTTCTTCTTCTTTTTCCTGGGTTTTCCGGACCTGACAATGACGTCGAGCAGCACGGAAATGACGACGATCACACCGATCACGATGTTTCGGATGGCAACCGGCGCGCCCGCAAACTGCAGGCCGTTTTGCAAGACGCCCCAGATAGATGCGCCCACGACGGTGCCAATCAGGATTCCCTGTCCGCCAAGCGTGCTGACGCCGCCGATGACAGAGGCCGCAACCGCATACATTTCATAGGTGTTGCCCGCGTCCATGGTCCCCATTCCGCTGGTCGCGCAGATGATCAGCCCCACCACACAGGAGCAGATCGCACTGACGATATACGCGTTGGTTGTAGTGGATACGATGTTGATGCCGGACAGCCTTGACGCCTCCACATTGCTTCCGATTGCATAGATATGGCGGCCGGTCCTGGTCCGGCTCAGCAGGAAATCGAAGATCAGCCACAGGATTGCCGCAATCCAGATGGTGTTGAAGACGCCCAGCACCTTGCCGTAATAGAAAAAGTCCCGGAATCCCTGCGCCGCGTCCCCGATCGAGTCGGTATTATAGTTATTGTTTACAATCTGGGCGATTCCCCGGGCAATGGTCATCGTGCCCAGCGTCGCAATAAAAGGGGGAAGCTTGCAGTTTGCCACCAGCTGCCCGTTGATGATCCCTACCAAAATGCAGCAGACCAGCGTGATGAGCACCGCGACCCACGGGTTTACGCCTTTCGTCATGAGCGTTGCGGAAATCATACAGCTCATGCCCACAACGGAACCGATGGAAAGGTCGATGTTTCCGGTGATCAGCACATAGGACTGCCCAATGCCGATCAGCAGAATCGGCGCGATCTGGCGCAGCAGGTTCGCCACGTTTTTATCCGAAAAAAACGTGGGGTTTAAAATACCAAAAACGATGCACAGAATGATAAGCCCGACCGTGACTGTAATAACCTGTCCCATGCCTCTGACGGCAACCAGTCTTTTCAAGGGGTTCTGACGATAGTTCTGTTTCATATTCAACTCTCCCAAGGCAATTTTTATTCTTCAGAGGCTGGCCGCCGGGTTCAGTTTCTGATCAAATTTGGTGGCACACTCCAGGATGCGGTTTTGGGTTGCCTCTTCAGCCATAAATTCGCCGGTAATCCTGCCGTCACACATGACCAGTATCCGGTCGCTGATTCCCATGATTTCCGGCATTTCGGAAGAGACAAAAAACACGCCGATTCCTCTCTGCTTCAAACGGTTCATCAGATTGTAGATTTCCACCTTGGCGGCAACATCGATCCCGCGCGTAGGCTCGTCGAACATTACGACACGGGAATTGCGCGCCAGCCACTTGCCCACAACCACCTTCTGCTGGTTGCCGCCGGACAGGCTCCCCGCGTCTACTTCCGCGTTGGGAAGCCGGATGGTAAGCTCCTCCACCGTCTGTTCCACCATTGCCGTCTCTTTCGCGCGGTTTACAACGCCCGCGCGGCCGCAGAGAATGTCCAGATTGGGCAGCGCAATGTTTTCACGGATGCTCAGCTTTGTGCACAGGCCGTCTTTTTTCCGGTCCTCCGGTACAAGGACAAGCCCGTTTTTGATTGCGTCCATGGGCTTCTGGATGGAAATGTTTTTTCCGTCCAGAAGAATCTCCCCGCTTTCTTTGGGATCGACGCCGAAAACCGCCCTTGTCATTTCTGTCCTTCCCGCGCCCATCAATCCCGCTATGCCGACAATTTCGCCCTCATACAGTTCGAAACTGATATCCCTGACCAGTTTCCCGGCATTGAGATTTTTTACCTCCAGTATTTTCTCCCCGCGCCTGCTCTCCACCTTCGGGAACTTTTCTTTGATTTCCCGGCCAACCATGTTGGAGATGATCTCCTGCATCGAAGTATCCGCAAAGTCCATGCTGGTCACATACCTGCCGTCGCGCATGATCGTAACGCGGTCGACAATGTGCTGCAGCTCTTCCAGCCGGTGAGAAATATAAACGATTCCGCAGCCTTCACCCCTCAGTTTGCGTATGATCGCAAACAGGTCGTCAATTTCTTTCGAGGTCAGCGCCGAGGTGGGTTCATCCATAATCAGGATTCTGGCGTTTGTGGAGAGGGCCTTGGCAATCTCCACCATCTGCTGTTTTGAAACCGCAAGGTCGCCGACAATGGTCTCCGGCGAAATCGCGATGTTCAGCCGGTCAAGGATCTTTTGGGCCAGGCTGTTCATTTCTTTATTGGAGAGCACGCCCGAACGTGTCATTTCACGTCCTAAAAAAATGTTTTCCGCCACGGAAAGGTGCGCGCACATATTCAGTTCCTGATGGATGATCGCAACCCCCAGCTCCTGCGCCTTTTTGGGCGTCAGGTCGGTTACGGCCTCCCCAAAAATCGAAATGTCTCCGCTGTCCCGCGTATAGACGCCGCTGAGCACCTTCATCAGCGTCGATTTCCCCGCCCCGTTTTCCCCAAGCAGCGCCAGGACTTCACCGGCCTTTAAGTTGAACGAAACATCGTCCAAAGCTTTGACGCCGGGAAATGATTTCTGAATATGTTCCATCTCAACGATATATTCGAGCATCCCGTTCACCCATCTCCATTATTTGCTGCACATCGATTACAGTTTTCAGTATAGCATCGGCGTCCCCAATGGGTAAGGGGGCAGGATTTGTACTTTCAGGGGGTTTCTTTAGAACTTTTTATCCTGTTTGTCTATTATATAATAAAAAAGTTTATTTATTTTATTATTCCTGCCCAAACGCATTAAAAAAGCTGCCCTTTCTGAGGACAGCTTTTTTAATGCGTTTTACTGGTTCGTTCTGAAGTAATGGAATTCCTCACTGTGATATTCTCTGCAAAGCCGGCCCTTTTCAATGACCATCAGCCGGTCGGCCACCACAAGGGAATCCGAAATGCTGACAGCCAGAATCACCACGGCAATCTTTCTTTCCCGAAGCCGGTTGATCAGCCCGATCAGGTGGTGCCGCAGGTACATATCCGCCCCGGAGAAAGGCTGGACACATAAAACCACCTTGGGATGATAGAGATGGACTTTATAATACACCAGATTGTATAAGGAAAACGGCGACAGCTTCGTAATATCGTCCGCATAAATATCCTCTCCGATCAGCGGTTCGTATTCCTGCGCGACACTTTTGCGGATGCTTGGATCCGTCCACAAAAAAGGCCGCTTTTGATCCAGCAGAAAACAAAGATTGTCCAGATAGCTCATATGCTGAAACAGCATGGCCCGAATGGGGTTTTCCTCGATAAAGCAAAGTTCCTTTTTCAGGCGGGGACCGTTTCCCTTCCAGTCGGACCCGTCCAGCAGGATTTTGCCGGAAAGCGGCAGCATCTCGTTGTTCATCAGGCGCAGAATATCCCCCAGCGCCGTGTTGTTCATATCGAGAAAGACGACACACTCCCCTTTTTCAATGGTAAAACTCATGTCTTTTATCGTTTCAGTAAAGACATGTCCGAATTTTAAAATCCCATTTTTTCCGGATTTATGGATTGCGGGGGAATCTATCCGGCTGAAATCCAGAGTGTAGTGGCTGATAATCTCATCGTGAAAATTTGTTTTGTCCAGAATTTTCCGAACCTTTCCGTTTTCCATCAAAGAGACGTGGTCACAGATTTTAAACGCTTCCTCGTGATGGTTGCAGACATACAGGAAGGATACGCCCTGCGCGGCATAGTGCCGCAGGAGGTCATGAATAATTTTTAAATCCGAAGCGCTGACAAAGTTGCTGATGTCGCGGATCACAATCAGCTTTGCGCCGGTCACGACCGCTTTGAGCAGCTCCACCACGCACTTCTCAAAAAACGACAGATTTGCCACCGGCTCATTCGCGTCGATATGGACATGCAGTTCTTCCGTAAACCGGGCAAGCTGTTCCTCCAGAATTTTGGGATGAATCAGATATTGTTTAAACCCCCTGCGCAGGACAAAAATGTTGTCCGCGACTGTCAAATCCTCAACGAGGCGGCTGCGCTGTTCGATGACGGAAACCCGGTTTACGCTCATGGAGCTGTGTTCATAATTGTTTACGAGATTCCCCTGAAAATAAACATAGCCATAGTGGATGGGGACATTTTGGCAAAGCAGACGGATCAGGGCTTCCAGCCCCTGCGCGTTGATACATACGAGCCCCATGATTTCGCCCTGAAAAATGTGAAGGTTCAGCTGGTCAAGCAGGGTGACCCCGTCGACGATCTGCGTAACGCGCTCCAATCGAATGATCTCGTTTTTCATTCAGGCCCTCTTTTCCTCCCCCGCAATCAGGGGCAGCGTGATTTCCACGTCCGTTCCCACATCGACGGTGCTGTACAGTAC
>JAEXAZ010000271.1 GCA_023394255.1 Bacillota bacterium
TTCTTGTAGCGACAATTGTAGGAATTCCGTTTGGACTCACCTCATTCCATGGCTTCTCCATGAACATCGGCGCGCAGTTCCAGGATTTCCTGGATGTTTCGCTGTTCAAAATGGATTTCCCCGGCCTGTTTAAAAACTCCACAAATATTTTCCAGATGATTTTTACCGTCATTATGATTATTATCTCGTTCTCGATCGTTGACATGTTTGATACGATCGGAACGCTGCTCGGCACGGCGAAGCAAGCCAAAATGCTGGACAAAAAGGGCGATATGCCCCGCATGCGGCAGGCTATGATGAGCGATGCGCTGGCGACCACAGTCGGCGCCTGCCTGGGGACCTCCACCGCGACCACTTTTGTGGAATCCAGCGCCGGGATCGCGGAAGGCGGGCGGTCCGGCCTGACTTCATTGGTTACTTCGCTGCTGTTCCTCTGCTCGCTGGTGATTGCCCCGTTCGTCGGCATTATCCCGGGCGCGGCGACCGCGCCGGCCCTGATTTTCGTGGGCGTTTTGATGATGAGCAGTATGAAAGAACTGGATTTCTCGGATATGTCCGAGGCGATTCCGTCTTTCGTGACAGTCGCGTTTATGCCGTTTACTTATTCCATCGCAAACGGAATCGCGGCCGGCCTGATTACCTATGTGCTGATCAAGCTGCTTTCCGGAAAGACAAAAGAAATCAAACTGTTTACGGTAATTCTTTGTCTTTTGTTTGCGCTTCGTTTCGCGTTTATGGTCACAGGCTGATCTCTTTTGCTTATACGGCACGGCCGGGACATTCGTCGGAATGCCCCGGCTGTTTTTCATAGACGGGAAATATTTAATTTTTTTAAAAACGGTTGTATCCGTACAGGGATTGTGCTATAGTGATATCAAGACATAAAAGTATGACTTTTATGATTAATGACGGAAATATCAAGAATTATGTGAGAATTATAGCGATTATAGTAGCAAGGAGGCCTGCAGGATGGGAGTCGGGAAAAGCATAAACCGAGTAGACGCGATCGAAAAGGTGACGGGCGGCGCGCAGTACACCGATGATTTCAGCGTCCCAAATTGTCTGGTGGCAAAAGTGGTGCGCAGTACGATTGCAAATGGACGGGTCAAGAGTTTTGACCTTTCCGAAGCGGAAAAGGTTCCGGGCGTTGTCAAGATTGTCACCTGTTTCGATACGCCGGACATTCAGTATCCGACCCCTGGCCATCCCTGGTCTGTGGAGCCGGCCCACCAGGACGTGGCCGACCGGAAACTGCTCAACAGGCGCGTGCGCATTTATGGGGACGATATCGCCGCGGTGATCGCGGAGGATGAGGTTGCGGCCGCGCGTGCCGCCAGGCTGATGAAAGTCGAATACGAAGAATACCCGGTATACATTACACCGGAACAGGCTATGGCGGAAGGCGCTGTCGCCATCCATGAGGAAAATCCGGACAACGTCCTGAAACATAGCGCGTTCCATGTCGGCGATGTGGATTTTGATCAGGCAATCGCCGGCGAGGATATCCGCATCGTGGAGGGGGAATACCGGACCCAGACGGTGCAGCACTGCCACATTGAGGTGCCGGTCTCTTATGCCTATATGGAAAAAGGCCGTGTCGTTGTAGTGTCTTCCACCCAGATTCCCCATATTGTCCGCCGTGTAATCGGACAGGCAAACGGGATTCCGTGGGGCAAGATCCGGGTAATCAAGCCCTACATAGGCGGCGGCTTCGGAAATAAGCAGGAAGTGCTCTACGAGCCGCTGAACGCTTTTCTGACCATGCAGGTTGGCGGCCGCCCGGTAAAGCTGGAGCTTTCCCGCGAGGAAACCCTGTCCTGCACGCGTGTGCGCCACGCGATTGACATAAAAGTGAAAACCGCGGTGCGTCCGGACGGAAGGCTGGTTGCCCGGCAGGTTGTCGCCGTTTCCAATCAGGGCGGCTACGCGTCCCATGGGCATGCCATTGTGGCGAACGCAGTCAATAATTTCCGCCATACCTATCATGACGAGAAATCCCTGCAGGCGGATGCCTATACCGTTTATACCAATATTGCATCCGGCGGCGCGATGCGCGGATACGGGATTCCGCAGGCCGCATACGCCATGGAGTCCCATATGGACGATATCGCCCGTGCGATCGGGATGGACCCGATTGAACTGCGTGAGAAAAACTGCATGCAGCAGGGATATGTCGATCCGATGAGCGGGATCACCTGCTATTCCTCGGGATTGCCGGAGTGCATCCGGAAGGGCAAAGAGTATATCCATTGGGAAGAAAAACGCAAAGCCTGCCAGAATCAGACCGGGCCTGTCCGCCGGGGGGTGGGCATGGCGCTGTTCAGCTATAAAACCGGCGTGTACCCGATTTCGCTGGAAACTTCGTCGGCCCGCCTGGTTCTGAACCAGGACGGCTCCGCCCAGCTGCATATGGGCGCGACGGAAATCGGACAGGGCGCGGACACGGTGTTTACCCAGATGGCCGCGGAAACAATCGGTTTCAGGGAAGAAAATATTCACATCGTTTCCACGCAGGATACCGACGTGGCTCCGTTTGATACCGGCGCTTATGCGTCCCGCCAGACCTATGTCAGCGGCATGGCGATTAAAAAGACCGCGGAGCTGTTTAAATCCAGGATTCTCGATTATGCGAATTATATGCTGAAAATCCCGTCCGACGAGTTGGATATCCGGGACGGCAATATCGTCGGCAAGGAGAGCGGCGAACAGCTGCTCACGATGGAAAAGCTCGCGATGGAGGCGTTTTACAGTCTGGACTATTCGGTCCATATTACCGCGGAGACCACCAACCAGTGCAAAAACAACACCTTCTCCTTCGGCGTCTGTTTTGCCGAGGTGGAAGTGGATATTCCGGTCGGGAAGGTCAAAGTTCTGGACATCATCAATGTCCATGACAGCGGAACGCTGATCAACCCCCGGCTGGCGGAGGCGCAGGTGCACGGCGGTATGAGCATGGGGCTTGGTTATGCGCTGGGCGAGCAGCTTCTGTTTGACGACAAAGGCCGTCCGCTGAACAATAACCTGCTCGATTATAAGCTTCCCACCAGTATGGATACGCCGGAACTGCATGCTGATTTTGTGCAGCCGACAGACTCCAGCGGGCCTTACGGAAACAAAGCGCTCGGGGAGCCGCCGGCGATTTCGCCGGCTCCCGCAATCCGCAATGCTGTCCTGAACGCGACCGGCGTCGCGGTGAACAGCATTCCCATGAATCCGCAGAAGCTGGTGGAACAGTTTCAGGCGGCGGGCCTGATTTGAGAAGGGGGAGAAGAAGTAATGTATGATTTTGAAAAGCTGTATCTGGCCAAAAGTGTGCCGGATGCCATCGCGGCCCTTACCGCCGACCCCGGCGCGGTTCTGATTTCGGGCGGAAGCGATGTCCTGATTAAAATCCGCGAAGGAAAGCTGGCGGGCTGTTCGCTCGTCAGCATTCACGGGATCAGGGAATTGAACGGCGTTTTCATGGAGGAGGACGGCACCATCCTGATCCGCCCCGCGACCTCCTTCAGCCATGTGACTGATCACCCGATTATTCAAAAATACATCCCTGTCCTCGGAGATGCCGTCGATCAGGTCGGCGGCCCCCAGATCCGGAATATCGGCACGATCGGCGGCAATGTCTGCAACGGCGTCACCAGCGCGGACAGCGCGTCCACGCTGTTTTCCCTCAACGCGCAGCTGGAACTGCGGGGCCCGGGCGGCAGCCGCAGGGTCGAAATCGCGGACTTTTATAAAGGGCCGGGCCGCACAGACCGCGCGCATGAGGAACTGCTGGTCGCCATCCGTATCCGGAAAAAGGATTACGAGGGCTTCGGCGGGCATTATATCAAATATGCGCAGCGCAACGCGATGGATATTGCGACGCTCGGATGCGCCGTCAATGTGAAACTGAATCCGGCGAAGGACGCAATCGAGGATATGCGTCTGGCGTTCGGCGTCGCGGCCCCAACCCCGATCCGCTGTCACAAGACAGAAGCGCTGGCGAACGGGCAGAAGATTTCGCAGCCGCTGTTCGATGAGGTGGGAAAGACAGCCATCACGGAAGTGAGCCCAAGAACCAGCTGGCGCGCTTCGAAAGAATTCCGTTTGCAGCTGGTGGAAGAACTGAGCAAGCGTGCCTTAAAACAGGCGATCATCAATGCGGGAGGTGCCGTCAATGCTTAAGATTATCCAGATGGTGGTCAACGACAAGCCGGTGGAGGTAGCGGTCGACGGGCGGGAAAGCCTGCTGGATACCCTGCGCAACCGTCTGGGGCTGACCAGCGTGAAAAGAGGCTGCGAAGTCGGGGAATGCGGCGCCTGCACCGTGCTGGTGGACGGGGAAGCCATCGACTCCTGCATCTATCTGACCGCATGGGCGGAAGGCAGGCGCATCCTGACTGTGGAAGGGCTGCGCGGACCTAATGGGGAACTCAGCCCCATCCAGACCGCTTTTGTGGAAGAAGCGGCGGTCCAGTGCGGTTTTTGCACCCCCGGCCTGATTATGAGCGCGGTGGAAATTGTGGGCAGCGGGAAAAAATACAGCCGCGAAGAGCTGCGCAAGCTGATCTCGGGGCACCTCTGCCGCTGCACCGGTTACCAGAACATTCTCAACGCCATGGAACGGATTGTGAATGAAACCTATCAGGTTGTCGGAAACGGAAAATAATCGATCATGGCGGCCGGTTCATCCGGCCGCCGTTTGGCATGCCTGATTTATTGATAATCTCTATATATCGCAGTTTTCTCTTGACATTGCAAAAGACAGGAATATAATTTTAACAACCGATATGTTTTCCTAAACATATCGATGGAGGGAATGAAATGGGATTGCACTATTGCATACGCCTGCGGCTTGAAAACCACGCGTCTTTTTTCGGGCCGGGAGTTGAACAGGTTTTGCTGCTGGTGGATGAAACCGGCTCTTTGCAGACCGCCGCCGCACGGATGGAGATGTCTTACAGCAAGGCTTGGAAGATTATCAAACATGCTGAACAGGAACTTGGATTTTCTCTGATGGAGCGCCATGTGGGGGGAAGCGGCGGGGGCTATTCCCGCCTGACGCCCAAAGGCCGCGACTTTGTAAACCGCTACACCGATTTTCGGGAGGAGCTGTGCAAAGTTGCGGACGGCTTGTTTGAGAAATACTTTAATGCGGGTGACAAAGATGAAGAAGATTGAAACCGTCAAAGCGGCCGGCCATGTGCTTTGCCATGATATGACCCAGATTATCAAAGACGTATCCAAGGACGCCCGGTTCCGCAAGGGGCATATTGTGACGGAAGAAGATATCCCCGTGCTGCTTTCCATGGGCAAGGACTATCTGTACGTCTGGGAAAAGCAGGAGGGCATGCTGCATGAAAACGATGCCGCGGACCGTCTGTACCGCTTATGTAAAAATGAATATATG
>JAEXAZ010000281.1 GCA_023394255.1 Bacillota bacterium
ATTCCAAGGAAACCCGGCTGGCACGCGGTAAGCAGGAGATCATCAAGTCAAAATTTCAAAGCTGGCTGTTTCAGGACAGCGACCGCCGCCATAAGCTGGTAGACTACTATAACGAGCACTTTAATAACATCGTCCCCCGCAGCTATGACGGTTCCCGCCTGCTGCTGCCCGGCATCAATCCGCTCATCAAACTGCGCCCGCACCAGCTGAACGCGGTTGCCCGCTGCATCAGCGGGAATAACACGCTGATGGCGCATGTAGTTGGCGCGGGCAAAACCTTCACGATGATTGCGGGGGCGCATGAGCAGCTCAGGCTGGGACTGGCGGGGAAAGCAATGTTCGTCGTGCCCAACCACTTAACTGAACAGTTTGGCAGCGATATCTATGAGCTGTACCCGGATGCCAAGGTGCTTATCTCCACCAAAGCGGACTTTGAAACGGGTAACCGGCAGAGGTTTTTGAGCAGGATCGCCATGAGCGACGTCCAGTATGTGGTCATCGGGCATAGCCAATTTGAGAAATTCCAGATGTCGCCGGAGAACCAGCAGCATCAGATCGAGCGGCAGGTGGAGGAAGTCTCATTTGCCATTGAGGACGCAAAACGGCAGCGCGGCGAAAAATACTCCGTCAAGCAGCTGGAGTCCATGAAAAAGAATCTAGAAACACAGCTTAAAAGGTTGTTAAATGACGCGGGCAAAGATCGGCAGGTGACCTTTGAACAGCTCGGCATCGACAGTCTGTTTGTAGATGAAGCGCATTACTATAAGAACCTCGCCACATTTTCCAAGATGCGCAACGTCGCCGGAATTTCAAACAGCCACGCAAAGAAATCCTCCGACTTGCTCATGAAGCTGGAATACCTTGCAAACCATGACGGAATTTCCGGTATCGCAACCTTTGCGACCGGCACACCACTTTCCAACAGCATGGCGGAACTGTACGTCATGCAGAAATATTTGCAGCCACAAGCCCTGCGAGAGCGGGGCATTTTTCATTTTGATGACTGGGCGGCAAACTTCGGTGAAACCGTTACAGAAATGGAAATGGCTCCGGAGGGAAACGGGCTGCGTCCTCGGACGCGTTTTTCTAAATTTCACAATCTGCCGGAACTGATGCTCATGTTCCGCGAGATTGCGGACATCCAGACAGCGGATATGCTGAACCTGCCGGTTCCAAAGCTGGCAGGTGGGAAACCGTTGGTGGTCAAATGCAAGCCGTCGAAAGCGCTGGAGGAGTTCATGCTGGACGGTCTTGCACGCGTGGAACGCATCCGCAACGGTGATGTACACCCCACTGAGGACAATATGCTGAAGTTCACGACCGACGCAAAAAAGGCCGGTCTGGATATGCGGCTCATCGACCCCGACGCACCTGCCGACCCGGACGGCAAGATCGCACAGTGTGTGGAGCGCGTGCTGCATCATTACCGCGAAACGTCGGAGCAGCGCGGCGTGCAGCTCGTGTTCTGTGACACCAGCACCCCCAAAAAAGACGCATTTGACGTCTACAATGAGTTTAAACGACAGGCGGCGCTTAACGGTTTTCCTGAGCAGGAAATCGCGTTCATTCATGACGCGAATTCCGACGCGGCAAAAGAAGAACTGTTTACCAAATGCCGCAGCGGTGAAATTCGGGTGCTGCTGGGTTCCACACAGAAGTGCGGCGCGGGTACCAACATTCAGGATCGCCTGATCGCGCTTCACCATTTGGACTGTCCGTATCGTCCGTCCGACATCGAGCAGCGCGAAGGGCGTATCCTGCGGCAGGGTAACCAGTTCTTCGACGAGGTTTTTATTTACCGCTATGTTACGGAGCGTTCCTTTGACGCTTATTTGTGGAGCATCGTAGAGACAAAAGCGAAGTTTATTTCGCAGATCATGACATCTAAGACTATCAGCCGCACCTGCGAGGATGTAGATGAAGCGGTTTTATCCTACGCGGAAGTCAAGGCCATTGCCAGCGGTGATCCGCGCATCAAGGAAAAGCTTGACGCGGATATGCAGGTGTCGCGGTTCACAGAACTGAAAAATGCCTGGAACGCGGAGCGGTACCGGCTGGAGGATTCTATCCGGCGCGATCTGCCCTGGCAGATTGCCAAAGCAGAGGAAATAGTGGTAAATATCCAAAGTGATCTGGAGCTGTATGCGCAAACGGACGGCAAGGAATTTTCCATTATGGTTGGGAATACATACTTCACGGAGCGCGAACCGGCGGGTGCAAAGCTGTTGGCTCTTAGTAAAAAGGCTAATTATGATGCAGATCTTCCGGTGGGCAGTTTCCGGGGTTTTGATCTGTCCCTGCATCGGAACGCCCTGTTTGACGATCTTGTTGAAGTTCGTATTCGTGGCAGTGCGCTGTACACTGCGGAGCTGAGCTTTGACAGTGTGGGCAGCGTGATGCGGATTGAAAACGCGCTGAAAAAGATAGATGAGCAGCTGCAGTATACACAGCAGAATCTGGAAGACAGCAAAGCATCACTGAAAAAGTGCGAAGCGGCCTATGCCATCCCGTTCCAGTATGAGGACGATTTGCAAAAGCAGCTGGAACGTCAGGCAAAGCTTAATTATGATCTGGATCTCAACCGCGTGGAGGATATGGTCATTGATGAGGAAGAGGAAGAAACAGAGATTGTTACAGAGAAAGGAGAAGATCAGGAAATGACAGTTGTATTGGTGGAACCGGGCAGGGCGGCGCGTATCGAGCGCATGAGGGGGGAACTCAGAGATATGCAGAAGCTGGTGGACGGCAGCATAGAAGCCGTTCATCCTTTTGCAGACAATGCAGTGCTGGTTTGCAATGAGGAAGGAAAGCTTTTGGGTCTGCCGCCCAACCGGACAATTAACGGCGAAATCATTGCGGGAACATTTTTCCTCTGTGCTGAAACTGAATCCGGGGACGACTTTACCTCGCTGGACAGAAGTCAGCTGCAAAGCTATTTACAGCTGTTCCGGGAGCCGGAACAATTCAATCATGGTGCCGCATATGCAGAACCTTTGGATCGTTAGCCGGTATCTGTCCGGAATGCTGTTCGGTGGTGCGCTGCTGTTCGCCGCTGTGCTGGACGCCAAAACCCGGGAGATCCCGGACGTCTGCCACCTGATGCTGCTCATGTCGGGACTGCTGGGAATCCTTGCGGAGCGCGTGTACTTCTGGGACGCGCTGGCCGGGATGCTCTGTAACAGCCTATTTTGCCTGTCTCTTACGCTCTGGAAAGAGGACGGGTTCGGCGGCGGGGACATCAAGCTTATCGGGGCAGCGAGTTTCTGCCTTGGAATGCTGGCCAGTGCCTATGCACTGGTTTTTTCAATGATGGCGGCAATTATCTATGTCCTGCTGCGGAGGCTGTGGGACAAAACGAAGGGGCAGGCGGTGGCGTTTGCCCCTTTTTTGTCGGCAGGCTGCTGTCTGCTGTATTTTCAGAAATGAGGTGTTAATCAATTTGTTTGGACGAAGAAAAGAGGAAGAAGTCTTCCGGCCCAAAAAGGAACGTCCCAAGCGGGAGAAAAAGCGGCGGCTTCCTAAAGTGAAAGCAGAGGAAGACCTGTCCGCGCATTTCGGGGAAAGCGTTGATACGTTTTCAGAGCAGGATGCCTACCCGGACAGTTTCCTGCCGCCGGATCCGCCGGAGGAAAAGACCGTGGGCAAGCTGCCCAAGCCCCAAAAAGAGAAGAAACAGAAACCGGAGAAACAGAAAAAGCCGCCGTCCGAAGCTCCGTTTTACCGCAACCGCTTGGTGATCGGGACAGCTTGCGTGACGGCGGCCTGCATCATCGCTTTTGTCCTTGTGCCGGTTATGTCGTATGTCACCGGAACGGAGATGACGACCGTAACGGTCATGACCGCTCCGCTCGGCAAAGGAAAACGCATCGAAGCTTCCATGCTGCGCACCGAACAGATACCCGCGCAGGGAGTTCCCAACAGCGCCATACAGGACGCTTCGCAGGCTGTCGGGAAATATGCGGCGGTGGATCTCGTTGCCGGGGATACGCTGCTGGCGAGTAAGCTCACGGAGTCCATCCCATTCCCGGACGATTATCTGTACACCATCCCCGATGGGCAGCAGGCCATTTCAGCAACCATCCAGTCGTTCGCGGATGGGCTTTCGGGGAAACTGCTGGCTGGTGATGTCGTTTCGGTCTACGCGGTGCCGAACCAGACGGATATGGAGGAAACAGACTATCTGGCTATCCAGCCGCCGGAACTCCGGTTTGTGCGGATACTGGCCGTTACCAGTCAATTAGGTGCGGACAGACAGCGGGACGAACCGGAGGATTCAGACAAAGATCGGAAAGACACCGGAGATAAGGAAAATCAGCCTGCAACTGTTACCCTGCTAGTTAAGCCGGGGCAGGCGGCAGCAATCGCAGGACTGGAGGTCAACGCAAAGCTGCATCTGGCTCTGGTGTCGCGTGGTAACGAACAGGCGGCGCAGTCTTACCTTCAGACACAGGATGATTACCTAAAAGAAGCTGCAAAAAAGGATGAGCAGAATCTGCAGGAACTGCTTCAGGATGAAAGCATACAAGACCTGCTGAACGGCGGGACAGATTACAGCGGCCTCAATCCGGAACAGACAGAAAGCGGGGCGGAAAGCAGTGAGTAAGCTTGTAACTATCTACGGTTCGCCGGGGAGCGGTAAGACCATCCTTGCCATGGCGCTTGCCAGCCGCCTTGCTTTAAAAAAAGAGAATGTGATTCTCGTCAGCAGCGACAAGGTGGTGCCGCACCTCAAGGTGCTGCTCCCAACCGTGGAAACGGATAAGTCCCATTCCATGGGTTCCCTTTTGCTGAAATCAGGGCTTACGCAGAAACAGGTGATCCCGAAGCTGGTATTCCATCCGGACAGCGGTAATTTCGCTTGTCTGGCATTGGCTCCCGGGGATACGCCAATCTCTTACCCGCCGCTGTGGGAACCGGCGAACGTGATGGAACTCCTGAACGTCCTGTCCGGCCTTGCGGATGTCGTGCTGGTGGACGGCATGAGTAATCCGGCTGCGGACAGCGTCACGCTCACGGCAATGGGGGTTTCCGAACGTATCATCTGTACACTGACGCCGGACCGCAAGGGGCTGGAATACTTAAACGCCGTTTTACAGTTACTGCGGGATGAAAAATACAAAACCGGGAAGCACCTGCGTATTCTGTCCCCGGTGCGGGAGACAAGCCCGGTGAATGAACTGCTGGGAATCATCGAGGATGTGCGGTTCCTGCTCCCTTACTCGGCGGAAGCGGAGGAACGGATGCTTTCCGGTAAACTGTTCAAAGGGTTCACACGCCGTCCCGGGCTGGTGTTCGAACGCCGTGTGGAAGAAATTCTGGAGGAATTGAAATGACGGAAGCACCCAGTTTAAATGATTACCTGTTCTCCGTTCAGGGGCATACCCCCTACCGGGATGTGCTCCAGAAGGTGCAGCAGTACATGTCCAAAGAATATGCAGATCTGTTCAGCAAACAGGAGCTGACGAAGGAAGATACCTTCCTGATTAAGAAAAACATTGAGAACTATCTCATTCAGGCATCCATCAACTGCAATGAGAGCAAAAATCTGACCGAACTCACCGACCGGCTCTACAAGGACATGGTGCTCTATTCTTTTTTGACGGATTACCTTTCCCCGGAAAAGGTTGAGGAATTGGGGCTGGAGGAGATTAACGTCGATTCGTGGGAATGCATCTTCCTGCAAACGTCAAAGAGCGGAAAAATCCGGCTGGAGGAACAGTTCCTTTCCCCGCAGCACGCGGTGGACGTCATCACCCGGATGCTGCGGCACAGCGGCATGGTGATCGACGATGCAAAGCCAGTGGCGCTGGGACATATTGCAAAGAATGTCCGCATCGCGGTGTTCAAGACGCCTGTGCTGGATGAAGAAATCGGCGTATCCTGCTCCATCCGAATTGTCTCGTTTTCCAAGCTCACAAGGCACAATCTTGTGAAGGAGTATGAAACGATACCCGAAATAGCGCTGGATTTTCTGGAGAGCTGTATGCGGTACGGCGTGAGTGTCTGCGTGGCCGGAGAAACCGGCAGCGGAAAGACCGGGACGGTGGGATATCTTCTTTCCTCTATTTCTGCTGATGCAGATATGCGTGTGCTCACCGTCGAGGAAGGCAGCCGCGAATTCGATCTGATCCGGCGGGATGAGAGCGGGCGAGTGATGAACGATGTGGTGCATCTGCTGACACGACCCAGCGAGATTGAAAAGCAGAATATCTCACAGGATTACCTGCTGGAAAATATCCTGCGTTATGACCCGGACATCATCGGCGTCGGTGAAATGCGTTCCCATGAGGCGATTACAGCGGCGGAAGCCTCCAGGACAGGACATACCGTCGCAACGACTACCCACTCTTACAGCGCGCCGGATACCTACGAGCGGCTCGTGGAACTGGCACAAAAAGTTTCAAGAGCGTCGGAGGATGCGTTATACCGTAAAATGATCGGAGCTTTCCCCATTATTGTCTATCAGGAAAAACTAACGGACGGCAGCAGGAAGGTGACGGAAATCATCGAGGGCGAATCTTACAAAAACGGTGAGCTTCAGTACAGAACTTTATGGAGCTATGAAATCACAGATAACTACATTGATGAAAACAACCAGCCGAAAGTAGTTGGATCGTTTATCGAGGGGGAAAAAATCAGTGACAGGCTGCGCAGCCGCCTGATTAAAAAAGGCATGGCGAAATCCGTAGCGGATCAATATTAAAGGAGGAGGTTAATTTGCCTGGAATCAAACTACTGGTCTTTGCGCTGCTAATGGTTGGCAGTGCTTTTTTATTTGGGCTGAACCTGCTCTCATTCATCCCGGCAAAGGAAGAATTGAAAGCAAAGCTGGGCGAGCTGGTCAAAAAAATGCAAAGCGGCAGAAAGCAGCCCCTGCTCCGGAAGGTGCGGCAGTCCCAGGGGATGGAAAAGCCGAACTTCTTCCAGCAGAACCTGACGGATGCCCGCCGGATCCTGACATCCACCAATCAGCAGGGCAAGGTCAAGCTCATGATGCGGATGTCAGCCGTCTGTTTCTGTGTCGGGTTACTCGCTGCCGCTGCTATGCGAAATATCCTCATGCTGCCGGTGCTTTCCGTAGGCTGCTCTCTCATTCCGATGTGGTATATCCGGTATAGCGAGATCCACTTTAAACGCCAGCTCTGCGACGAGCTGGAAGTGGCGCTTTCCGTCATTACCAGCTCCTATCTGCGGACAGAGAACCTGCCGCAGTCGGCGGAAGAGAACCTGTCCTATTTGGAAGACCCTGTGCGGACGGCATTCGCAAAGTTTGTAAACGGCGTAAAGTTTGTAGATGCCAATATCCAGAACAATATCCAGAACCTGAAAGCATCTATTGAAAACCCGGTGTTCCATGACTGGTGCGACATTCTAACGCTGTGTATGATAGACCGCAACTACAAATACAGCCTGTCCCCGGTGGTGGAACAGTTCAGTGACAACAAAGCGCTGCAAAATTCACTGGAAACGATTCTGCAACAGCCGGTGAGAACGTTCCTTTCCATTGCCGGGATAGCGCTTGCCATGATTCCTATTATTTATCTGGTGAACAAAGACTGGTTTTTTACACTGGTTGGCACCTCGGCGGGCAAAGCAATCCTGGCGGTATTAAGCGTGGTGCTGTTTGCGGGTATGAATAAAGCGATCAGCCTGACCGCGCCGATTGAATGAGAGGAGGAATTTCGATGCTTTTTTTGCAGTTGTCTCTGGCAGGTCTTGCCGGAACCGGCCTGTGGCTGATTCTGACAGATACAGTAATCCTGCCGTCACTGCGTACCAAAAAGCTCTACCGCGAAAGCGGGCGGCAAAAGGCAAAAGGCAGCCAGATGGAGAAGCTGGCCGCACCGCTTGCGAAGCGGCTGGAACAGCATTTAACGATGAACCCGTATAAGCAGGAAAAGCTCGACCATACGCTGAAAACCATTGGGGATTCCAGAAATGCAGTGCAGTTTACCGCGAATATGGCGGCGCAGTCAATGATTTTAGCCGCCGTGGGGATGGCTATGCTGCTCATAAACCCCATTGTATCCTTAATTTTTATCGGCGCGGCGGTCGTTGCCTATTTTCAGAATATGAAAGAACCGGAAAAACGGCTGAAGGAGAAACGCGAGAAGATTGAGCGGGAGCTGCCGCGCATGGCCAGCACGGTTTCCAACAGCCTGTCGGCCAGCAGGGACGTTGTGAAGATTCTGGAGCATTACCGCAGAGTGTGCGGGCCGGAGCTGGCGGGCGAACTGGATATTACGCTGGCCGATATGAAAACCGGAAACTCGGAAAACGCGCTGCGCGGTTTGGAAAATCGGATCGGCAGTACGAAACTATCCGAACTGGTGCGCGGCCTTCTATCCGTACTTCGAGGAGAAGACCAGCAGCTCTACTTTTACACCAAAAACAGCGAGTTCCGGAGGGAGGGCATTGAGCGTCAGAAGCAGGAAATCCAAAAGCGGCCTGAAAAACTGACGCCATATATGATTGGCGTTGTAGCTTGCTTTTTTATCATGCTGATGTATGTCCTTCTTTTTCAGGTCATGCAGAATCAAAACATTATTTAGCAGAGGAGATTTTAGAATGCAACAGTTAAAAAAAGTTTATTTGAAAGCATCTGCCCAAACACAGAACACAATTTTTCGGATAAAGCAGAAATTGAAGGAGCGCAGCGGTTCCGGAATTATAGAATTCATGGTTTTAGCCGCCGCAGTTATTGTTGTCGGCGCAATCCTGATCGGCTTGTTTACAGGGACCACTCAGCAAATTTGGGCAAGGGTTCAAGCACGCGCCTTGGATCTGTTTGACTATTCCTAAAATGAGGTGAAACCATGTGGGGTTATAAGCGTATTCTGGCTAAGTTAAAAAGCCGGTGCGGCATGTCTCAATATCTGGAGTTCATGATAGTTTTTGTGATGCTGCTGACCCTCATTGCAACCGGCATAGAGACATGGGGCGTGCTGTCTCTCAAGAAAGGGATCGAAGATACGGCTACCGAAACTGCCCGGTACATAGAGCTGCGCGGCGCGGTGGACAGCGCCGTTTATGACGAGTTTGACCGGCTCAAGCGTGTGACCGGCATAGTCGGCGAATTATCTGTGGAGGGTGACTTCTACTCCGGGAAAAAGCTTCAGCTAGAAGCTCCCTTTACCGTGACAGTTTCTGCTGTGGGACACCTTTTTTATTTGGATGTTCCCCTGAAAGGAAAAGCCACCGGACGGAGCGAGGTGTACCATAAATGACGTGGATACCGGACAGGCTCATTTCAAAGCTTCGAGAAAAGCGCGGGGATATCCTGATGACAGCCATTATCTGGATCGTTATCCTCTTTCTGTTTTTTATTGCTTTGATGGAATACCACCGGGTACAGATCATCTCCACCGGCATCCGGGACGCGATGGAGCAGGCGGTCACGAGCGTGGCGATCAACAACGCCTACAATAGCTTTAACGGTGTGCGGGAGGGAAACAGCGGCGCATATGAACTGTCCGGCGAGGATTGGCGGGAGAATGTCTCGACAATTGATGTCCAGAACAAGCTGGTGGGGCTGCTGCATTTGCAGTCCAAAAACGGTGTGTTCATTTCTCCAAACCCGGAGGGTGATTCCTATGAGTTTGCGATCAGCGAGGTGGACGTCATTCCGGATAATGCGGAGTTCGCTTCCAACACAGAGCAGGCGAAGTATCTGGCATCCTGCCGGGTGGAAATCCCGTTCTCGCTTGGCTTTGATGCGTTCCCGCCGCTGGTGATCCGGATGGAGCACCAGTCCGTGTATGTAGATTTGTTTGATTAAAGGATGCCCCTGACGCGGATGCTCCGGGGGCGCGAACCGGCGGAATCAGTCGCGCAATAATCCGAAACAACTATGAAAAAAACAAGCACAAACCCGCATGAAAAGCGGATTAATGCTTGTTTTCAGAGCCATATTGTGGTACAATAAAGATGTAGAAAATGGTGTTGGTCGTAAAGACGGTTACCCCGCTTCCATCTGAATCAGGCAGATTCCCTGCCCGGACAGAGGGGAGGTGGTGAGCTGATGGAGTACATAATTATCGCTTTGGCGCTGATCTTGTTTACCATCGTTGCAATAAAAAAGTAACCGCCTACCATCTCACCTGTAGCGGTTACTTTTAACTGAAACTTGCGGGATAACCGTTTGAACCGGTTAGCACCTTTTCTACCTCAATTATATACCGCAGGATGAAAAAAGTCAACTACATAGGCTTAGAAAGGGCGGTTAGAGCAATGACAGCAAAAGTGAAAAAGAACCTGTTAATTTTCGGGGCGTCGTCCGTGGGAGTCCTTATGGTTGCTACCCTTACGGTAGGCGTTATTTATAAGATGAACAAGACGGCGGAGTATGAAGCACTCCTGACGCAGCAGCAAATCCAGATGCAGCAGGAAGCGCAGGCGTCCGAAGCCGCAGAAGCGGCGGCGTCCTCCTCGAAGCTGGAGATCCCGCCCATTAAATCCTTAGAGGAACAGAAGCAGGACAGCAAGATCGCGGCAAAGAACGCGGGGCTGGCTGAGTCTTCCTCATCCGCGCCGGAGATTTCGGTGTCCACGGATGAGGGTGGCAACCAGACGATCACGGAGGAATACAGCAAGCCGGAGCCAACGGAAGAAGAACTTCATAATCCCAGCAGCGCGCCGGAAACGCCTTCCTCTTCTAAGCCGACAGACAATCCCGGCGGCGTACAGTACGACGAAAACGGCAACCAAATCCCGAATGAAAAGGGTCAGGTTTATGTGCCTGGATTTGGATGGATAGATAATAGCGGACCAAATACAACAGATATAGCTCATAATGCGGGAAAGGGTGAAATTATAGGTTACTAATATTGATAATATATTTAAGAGCGCAGCTAAAATGCTGCGCTCTTTTTGTTGGAGGTGCATAATGGAAAAGATACTTTGTATGTTCCTAGCCATAATAACTGCGCTGTCTCTCTGCTCGTCTGTTTTTGCAGAAGGCGATCCGAATATGGATGGCGGTGGCGGCGGGGTTGACGATGGAGACGTCGGGGGAGGCAGTTATTGGAATGTGGGCGAAGATGGAGTTAGAGTAACTGTTGTAAAAGAGAAAACACGAAGTTCTGTTACATCGCCATTAGATTTTTCGAATGTAACAGTTCCAACCAATGTTGTGCATTTTGGCGGAAAAAATAAACTACAAATGTCTGGCGAGTCTATTTCACCAATATTTAATGGGTATTCGGTTATTCATTCCGATATTGTAATTCCGCAAGTCGTTTCTTCCAACGGGGGCAGTAATATAGACGCAGTCAAAGAATATTTCAAAATGGAAGGAACCATCCGGGACATTGCACAAAAGACCGGCTTTGACTATGATAAGCTCATCAATGGCGATTATGTGCTCCTGATAGAACCAATATTGTATTTTCGTTATAATGGCTTGAAATTTGCGGCCACTGCAACGGAAGTCGCTCTGTACGATCAGATCACGAGCGGCGACCTGAAGGCGAAGCTGGGTTACGCTACGCATCAGAACCTGCCGCTTTCAATGTTCCTGGAGATTCCGCAGCTTGGCTATCCGGCATACAGCGGAGCGACGTCGGGTGTGTTGGATGATGCTACCATCATAGATCAGCTGGGTCTTGGCATTGTAAACTTTAAGGAGCCTGTGCCGGATCCGGTCGTCACCACTTATGATTATGAGTACCGGACAGATACGGATGTCATAACGGCTGTGCGGGTTTACGCTGGCGGCGAAATCAATCCCGACGATAATGCCTCTGTCGTATTTAATATTTTAGGAAAAACCTATTCTAAGAGCTTCGTTATCCCGGCTGGAGAATCCCAGCTCGTGTGGGTAAAATGGCATACTCCGATAGAACCGCAGGTGGTGAACATAGGCGTGCACGCAACAGACGGAAGCGCTGCAAAATCCACAATTACCTGCAATGTCGTGAAGCTGGAGGAAATCACGCCGCCGAACCCGACAGGCCGTGACCGAAACGACAGCTTTAAAACGGTGAGTGTTCCCTCCTACCCTACCAAAACGACTGCCACTTGGGGTGAATGGCACGCCTATTGGGTTCCACATTGGGTATGGGTATCCGATGACGACGATGATGATGGCGGGTATTGGGAAGACCAGGGCTGGTGGGAGTTCGAGTGGTATTCTTACACAGCAAAGCTGGTTCCTACCATGAAAATTACGCCGGATGAAAAGGTGCCAACCACAATCACGAGATACAGTTCCTTTGAAATGAAATCCGGTTACGGCTACAACATCAAAGTGACCGCTTCGGTGTCTACCAGCAGGGAGTATGACGTGACGCCAAACCAGAATGTCGTTACCCTGTTTCCCGAATTTGGGTATAAAACTTATGACCGACTGCTGGAAGCGACGCGGACAGGCTATTACAGCGAGTGGGAATTTAAGCAAAACAAGTACTCCATGACGAAACAGCGGGTTCATTTCACACCTCTGTGGTACCCGGATGGAACTTACAAAACGTACATGATTTGCTTTGATTCGTGGACGCCAGAAGGCCAGCTGGTCGCGCAGGATACCTTTGATTTCGAGATCGAGGGAAATGCCTACGACGATTGGGTAATCGTTCCGCAGAAAATCAATTAATAAAAAGACGCGTAGGTTTTAGCCGCGCGTCTTTTTTATTACGATGGACATTTTAAGGGGGAATAACAGTGTGTCCGTATGTACCAACCTATACAATTCAAAAGCAAGGCGGCCGTATTCTTCTTTTGCGGAAGCTGGCTCCTTTGGAACGTCATTTCTACCACTCAGATCAATACCTGTATGACGGTACATATTTTTGGCTGATTCTGGATTCCTCCCAAGATGAACAGAAAATGGAGTCAAAACTCCATTATTTTGAGGAAGGAGCGATAAAATATGCTGAATCAGAAAACACTTGAAGGACTGCAAAAAGAGGATGATTCTCAGAAAGCACTTATCCAGAAAGAAACCTTTGCTCTCCTTGTGATAGAGACGCAGGACGGAGAGATTGTACTGCGGCCGATCGGCGGCGCGTATGGGTGCAATATTACCGAAGCTGCCAAAGAAATGGATGCGCAGTACCCCGGATGTAAAATGCGGCTATATGAGCACAATTACGATTCATGGAGAAGGTACTTTGAGGGAGACATCTCGAAAGAACAGTTGATTCTCTAACCTTTGATGAACTATACTATTTTTCAAAGGGAGGTGATGATCTGCTATGACAACCGAATTGATGACAGTCAAGGTTGCCGACATTAAGGAATACCCGACTAATTTAGGCAACCGTTGTATGCTGCTCGCCAGTCTCGGATTGGACGCCTATTGGGATTCAGAGGAAGATCTTCTCAAGGCGCTGATCCAAAGTGCGGCGGATCCGGATTGTCTCAAGATTTGCATACAGAGCAGCCGGTGCCGTGTTTTTCGGGAGGCGTATCAACGAGGAGAAACGCCGTTTTTACAAAAGGATCCCATACGCCTGTCCGAGTATGCAGGGCATTATTGGGTTTCAGAAGGAAAACACCGTGTCTGCATGGCGAAAAGGTCTGGTGTGGAAACGATTGAGGCTTATGTTTACCATCTTCCGTTTGATGACCATACATTGCTTCAGCCGGAGGGAGAAGCCGGAACCTATGTGTTCCGGTCTTCTGTTTGCGGAGAAGATTGCCAGGGCGAAATTGCCGTGCTGTGGGTAGAACCGCCTCCGGGGGAAGCGCCCACGATTTTCAGCTTTTTCCCGACCATGCTGAACCGCACATGCGATACGGGCGGCGCAGAGGTGAAAATATTTCTCGGATTATCCTACAAAGTACGCTGCATCGAGAAACGGCTCGGATTTCTGAAGCGCTGGCAACGCATTGAAGTAGAAGCAGAAGTCGCCATAGACGCCGTTCATGCCAACACTCGAATCTGGCTACTGAAAGGCTCAGCTGATATTTTGCATCGGCTAAAGTCGCTGCCGTTATCCGCGTTGGATACCGTATATCGCTGCGGATGCTGGCGAACCCGGCATCTGCACCGGTATGTTGAACCGTTGGTAAATAAATCGGACTCTTGAAATTGCAAGCGCGGCCAAATGGCTGCGCTTTTCTCTTTGATTGAAACAAACGAAATGACGTCAAAGCGCCCGTACCTTAAAAAATCGATTGGAGGAAGGAGCAACGCACAATGTTGAATCAGAAAACCCGGGAAGGTTTGCAAAAGGGAGAATATGTCACCTGCGACTGCTTTCAGGCAATGGCAGAGGAAGCAAAAGAAAAGCTATCAGTAAATGGTGTGCCGCCAAAACTGGCCTGCCCGGTGTCGCAGGCGCTGGGGAGCTGTATGCTCCCCTATTACCGTTACATGCCCGATAAAAAGCGATATTCCACTCGTATGAGCGATGCTTGCAACGTAAAAATAAGCTGGACATATTGTCCTATCTGCGGTCAGCTACTGAGAAAGGCAACGGAGCAGGATCGGGTATTTTGGAAAAGGCAGACACTCGCCAGAAAGGATGGATAGTCAGTGAACATTTTTATACATCGAAAAGAGGCGTTCCGTTGGGTGAAGATCGGCAAAGAAAAGCCGCTGGGAGTGGTTGTCGGATTCGCTGTCCCAAAAAGTGAATGGCTGCTGGATACGGACGGCCAAAATATCATGATCCACGGCAAACAACGGTTTGTACTGCTGTCTTCCCTTACACTTACTTATCTTTCCATGGTACGCAAGCCCCGTGTGAGTCTGCTGTTCGAGGAAAGAGAATTGACGCCGGATTTGGAAAAGCAGCTTATCTCGCTGAAAATTCCACTGTTAAAGGCCAACGGAGCTGAGAATATCCAGCGTGCCATTTATTCCCTGCAGAGAAGTCCGGTAGGCGTGATTCTCAGCACAAATAGCTTTTCTTCTTTTATGGAAACTCTACTTTCCGCCATATGCGAAAATACAAGCGATGAGAAGCTGGGAATCCCATTGTTTGTATTTTTGTCTCATGAAACAGCCTCCCATGCAGTTCTCCAGCTATCAAAGTTGCAGCGGCGAAATATGCGGCTTGTCGTAGGTAACCAGCGGGAGGAGTGGACTGAAGATATTGATCCAATGTTTGATGTGGTTGTCAGGCAAGATCCTACATTGCAAACGACAGTTTTATATAAATGTGGAATTTCGCCGGTTTTATTAAATTGATTATTTCAATATAATAGAATTATATCTTATCAAAAGAGGTTGGTATAATTGTTATTATATTGATGAGGACAGATACTTGGCAGAGATTATAAAATCTATGCTAATACAAGATGATAATACAAGGAGAGCGATTAAAAACAAAAGCGCAAAATAACAACAATATATAGTATTGAAAGAACACGGTTTTGCCGTGTTCTTTTTGTTTCCAACGCCGGTACATGCCGGCGTTTTTTTATTGCGACAAAAAGGAAAAGGAGGAAAAGTATATGGATCTGTTACAGGCTATCAAACAGGACATCCGCATCACGGAATTCGCCCAATCGCGCGGCTTCACCCTGCTGCGAGCCGGTTCGGAAGTCACCCTGAAAGAGCATGACAGTGTGCGTATTGACCCGGAGAAAAATCTGTTTGTCCGTAACGCGGACAGGAAAACGGCAGGTTCCATTATCGACTTTGTCATGTGGGTGGACGGAGTGAATATGCCTCAGGCTGTCAGCAAGCTGCGCGGGATGCTTACCTACGGCCCGGACTACCAGCCGCGCCCAAGGACAGCATACCGGAAACCAAAAAAGGAACTGTGCCTACCGGAAGCTGCGGCAGGTAAATACAGCAGGGTGTACGCGTATCTCAACAAAACCCGCTGCATCGACAACGAGGTGATTGCCGGGCTCATGAAACGCCGTCTGCTGTACGAGGATGACCACCACAATTGTGTGTTTGTCGGGCTGGACTATGGCGGCGCACCCGCCTTTGCTACAAAACGCAGCACATCTACAACTGTTTCGTACCGAGGGGACGCGGCAGGCAGCAGAAAGGAGGTTGGATTTTTCGTGGATAACAAAGCACCTGCCCTGTTCGTGACAGAGGCGCCGATCGACGCCATGTCCATCATGACGCTGCTGCGGGATAACAAGCGTGACCCCACCAATTACAACTATCTTTCCCTGTGCGGTGTGGCGGATAATGCGCTTTTGTACCACATGCAAAAACCGGAAAATCAGGGCATCCGGACGATCTATCTGGCAACTGACAACGACATGGCGGGTAATGCCGCAAGGGAACAGCTTCGCAAGGCTCTGACCGACATCGGATTTAACGGAAAAATTGTAGACAAATGCCCGACGGTCGGGAAGGACTGGAACGAGCAGTTGGTGAGCTTTCGCAATCTCGCTCTGCTGCGGGAGCAGAAACAGGCTGTGAAACCACAGCTTCAGCCAGTCAGTGAACAGCAAACATTTGAAAGAGGGATGGATATATGAAATTTTTTAACAATGCACAATTGCTGGATGCCGCATCCAACGTAATCGCTGGCATCGACAGTGCGGCAGATACCGGCATGGCAGTCGTTAAACACTTCGTAAATACAGTCGTGGTTTGGTTCGCAGCAGCCGTGTGTGCGGCATTTGTAATATTTTTTATTGTAAAGGCAGTCAATAAGCATGCTGCGCACGATGAATACCAGGACGATATCGTTAAAATCATCGTTGCCCTGGTTGCTATCGGGCTGGTACTTAGTTTCCCAACATGGGGATGGAAGCTGCTCGGCTCAGGGAGCAGCGAAGCGACCGCCGCTGCTTTTTTTATGACAAGGATGTGGTGACATGACAAATGTAATTGGAGGCATGGCAGCCAAGGGGCTGGCATGGCTGTTTGACCAGTTTGCGGCATGGCTTTACGAATGGGTTTATGCCGGACTATCCAAATTTATTGATTCAGTTCTGCAGTTACTCACCACAGCTACAAATCGTTTTTGGGATGTGCCTGTCATTGAAAGGCTTTTGGATTTTTCAGCATGGATCAATACAGTTGTCCTGGCAATATCTCTCTTGTTCCTGATAATGGAGATCGTGGAGCAGAGCGATCGGGTCAACTGGGCAATTGTATTCAGCAACCTTGTCAAGGGCCTTCTTTTTGTGCTGTTTAACCGGTACATCGGCCTTGCAACCTATACTGTATCGCAAACTGTTATTGAAGGGTTTGACATTGACTTACAAACACCAACCTTTTCTGGACTTACAGCAATGCTTTCCGCCTGCTTAGGCGGAATTACCGGAGGCTTTTTCGTAACATTTATGGTTGTAGTAGTTTTTGCGGCATTTATAGCATTCTTTGTAATGTCTTTGCTGCGCTGCGGAACTCTGTTTGTACAAATTTTCAGTTCCTCGTTTTACATTCCTTCGATCATACAGGGGGATACGGCAAAAATGGGAGATTGGCTGCGGCAGACGATAGCAATCTCCGCCACTTACTTTCTCCAGTACCTGCTGTTTTATATCGGGCTGGACAGCTTAACCGGTGTTTCTCCGGATGCGTTTATAACAACAGCCGTCTGCTGGACCACCATGTTCTTTGTTCCCAAAATTCTCGGCCAGTTCGGTTATTCCAGTGGAGCGTCTTCTGTCATTTCTGCTGCCGGAAGCCTTGTACAGTCGGGTTTGTCATTTGTAAAGTAAGGGAGCAGCGCTATGAAAAAGTTTTTAAACCGTATGAAAGACATTGGAGAAGCAGTGTTGTATGAAATCGTAGATTATCTGTCGGCATTCGCCTGCATGGGTACAGTGGTTGATAATCGGGTTTGTATTACATTAGCTATTGCGTCGTTGCTAATTTCATTTTACTTTGGATTTAAAATACTTAATTTAATGGGTGCTTTTGTGTAATCAACTGAATACCCCGGTACAAGGAACACCGGAATCATGAGCCGTGTCATATGATGCGGCATTTTTCATGTAACAAGGAGGACTCTATGGACAACAAAAGAGTATATTACATCCCGCCAAATTTAAACCGCAGCTATTTGTTAGGCGGTTTTAAAATTATGGAGCTGGTTGCCTTCCTGGTGATTGCTGTCATATCCCTATTCATGGTCACTAAAAAAGGGTTTCCAACCCTGACGTTTGTCATTCCGGCACTCTATCTGGTCCTGCATTTGCGGGCGCTGCCGGATGGCAGGAATGTGCAGCAGGCACTGGCTATGCGGTGGCGGTATTTTCAGAAAGACCAAAGATACAGCTTACAGGAGTGTGAAAAAAGAAAATGAAAATAACAGACCTGCTGAATTTTCAGATTATGGAAGATCACATCAAGTGCAAATATGATTCGTTCTACTTTTTCCGGATTATCCCGCCAAACTTATCCATCATGGATCCCGGAGAAAAACAGATGAGAATCGAGGGATTCATGGGGCTGCTCAACAGTATCGACATCAACCTTCACATTTTTGCGATGGATAAGTCGGAAGACCTTAGCAAAAACAAAGCATTTTGGAAGAGTACCCCGGAACGATATGCCTTCATCGCGGATGAAATACTGGATAATATCAGCGAGATTGAATCCACCAGCAACGGCATCCAGCGCGCATATTACTTTATCATTCGTCCGATGGAGATTGATCAAAGCAGGCTGTTTGCAACGCTTCTGGAAGAAACGGGATTTCGCGCTTACCAGGCGAAGCGGGAAGAACTCATCACAATCATGAATAATTTCCAGCTGCGCAGTTTCATCGAATTTGATATCTATACTTTTGAACAGGAGGTACAAATGCTGTATGAGAACCAAAAGGGTGCAAAGTAAAGAGAGTATTTTCACAAGCGAACTGACGCAGCGTCTGCTGCCGGAGATGATGGTGTTTAAACCGAAGTATATCGAGCAGAGCAATTTCCTGCGCCGGGTACTTATCGTCAAGAACTTTCCGGCAACCATTGAAACACAATTCATTCTTACCGCTGTTACACAGATCAAGAACACTACCTTCTCCATGCGGCTGATACCCATGAGTTCCATGAAGACCACAAAGCTGGTGGACAGGCAGATCAATAATGCAATCGCTCAGTCCCATGAGAAAAAAGGGACGCGCCAGATTGCCGCTGGTATTGATGTTGAGAGCATCCGGCAGTCCTATAAGAAGTTCCTTGAGGAAAAGGGTAAATTCTACTATGTCAATATCTACATAGAGGTTTACGCTGAGGACGAAAAGGAAATGCAGGAGCGGGTAAATAAAGTCCTTGCCACACTGGCCGGAAGCCATATTTCAGCGCAAGTGCTGATCTACGAGCAAAAGGAGGGTTTCATGGGTGTCAGCCCGATCGGAAAAGACCTGCTTACTATGACGGCGAACAACATTCCGTCCAACGCGCTGGCGTCCATGTACCCGTTTTCATATTCCAGCCGGAACGATCCTCAGGGTATGCCGCTGGGTAATACAAAGGATGGCGGCTACATGTTCCTGGATCCGTGGATCAGAGATCAGAACATGACCAGCGGCAATATTATCATCATCGGTGAGACGGGTTATGGGAAGTCCTATCTCATTAAAAAGATTCTTGCCATGATGATGGCCTGCGGTGTTTCATGCTTTATGCTGGATCCGGAGTCTGAATATAATGATTTGTTCCGGAACATGGGAGGGACGGTTGTGAACTGTGCTTCCGGTAAATTCAGAATCAATCCGTTTGAAATCCGACGGCTAAAAACTGAGGACGATACAGACGATGAGCTGGATAATGAGATTGATGCGCTAAATGAGGAACAGTCTTTTTTTCAGCATCTTAGCTGGCTGAAGGATTTCTACAGGGTACTGTTCCCATATCTTAATGGAATGCAGCTTGCCGCGCTAGGCATGCTTACAAAAGACATGTATGTTCGGCACGGCATTGACCACAATACAGACCTGTCGCAGCTGAAAAGTAAGGATTACCCAACCTTTACCGATCTGTACCAGTACATCAGCGATGTGCTGGATGACCGTCAGAAATTTGGATTTTACAAGGAAATTACAGACAGCATGCTGCAGGATATTCTGCTTATCATCCGGGATGCTTACGACGGAAGTCTCAGCCCGCTGTTTAATGGCCACACCAATATCAGCAATGATAAGCTCATCAACTTCAATATTCAGGAGCTGCTTGCAGGATCGGAGGAACGCACACAGGCGTTCCTATTTAATGTCATGACGTTTCTTTGGCACAAAATTATGAAAAAGGAAAACCGGGTGCTGTTCGGAGTGGATGAACTGTATCTGCTCATGAACCGTGATAACCTCACGATCGCCAAATACCTGCGCAACTTCATCAAACGTGCCAGGAAGTACGAGTCCATCATAGTGACCGCAACCCAGCAGCTGGTAGATCTGGATGATGAAAAAATCCGTTTCATTTCTTCCGCGATCATCAATTCGGCGGCCATCAAGTTTTTGTTTAATCCCGGCAATCTGGCCTTTGAACGCACCAAAAGCATGCTCCAGCTATCACAAGGGGAAGCGGATTGCATCTTTACCGCAGGACGTGGCCAGTGCCTCCTGAAGATTGGCCGGGCAGACAAATATAACGTCAATATCGGGAAACTTTCGTATGAGGAAAAGCTGTTCGGCAGTGCTGGCGGCAGGTAACCGTTATGAATAGCAACAAAAAAGGAGTCATCGCGGGCGTTGCCGTCCTGATGGCTCTTTTGCTGGTCTTTCTTCCAATCATTCTGCTCGGCGGCCTGTTTACCATTATCGTGGCTTATCTGAATCCCGCTTCTGTTGGTATGGAGCAGGACGATTTGCACTACCAGGCATTGCAGGAAGTTTCGGCAGAGTATGAACCGGAAAATGACATTGACGTCTATCTCATCAAGGTCATCGATCTGTTCAGTCACGATAAGATTATGGAGGACAAGGGACAGATCAAGGACTTCATCGAGAAGTACTTTTTGTTGGAAAAGGAACGTGAGGTGGAGGTTACCGAAACGGTAGACGGAGAGGAAGTGACCCGGACAGAGACAGAAATCTATTACGAATATAAAACATTTTATGAGATTGTTTCTACCGTGCGTGAAGCTCCGTTCAATTTTCAGGAAGGAGCGATTGCTTCCATTGTGAACCTGTCCATGGCTGGGTTTACAACGGGAGGCCCCGATGACAGCTCCGGAGATCCCCCCGGGCAGAATGGTGGCACGCTGTTTGGAAAGTATCCTGCGCCGGTTCAGAATGGCGTGATCACCTGCGGGTACGGGGGACGTGTAAATCCCATTACCGGTAAAACAGAGTTCCATCCCGCTCTGGATATTCAGGGCGCGTGGCACTCTCCGGTCACGACCATAGCGGATGGCGTAGTGGTTTCCACCAGTACGGCCATCGGCCCCTATGGAAATTATGTTGTTATCCGGCATGATCTTCCGGAGGAAATGTTCTATTCCAAGTATGCGCACCTTTCTCAAATCCTCGTCTCTCCCGGGCAGAGTGTGAAGC